>JAEVZQ010000376.1 GCA_023392135.1 Pseudomonadota bacterium
CGATCTGAGAGGGTCCCACAACAGCGCCCATCATGCGCCAGCGCCGCCGCTCCAGCTTCCAGCGCCGGAGCGATCCCGCTTCGAAGCCGATTGCCAGGTGAACAGCAATGATCGCCACCGTGAGCCATTGCGGGCTAACATCGGCAGCAAAAAGGGCGGCACTCAACGCGATCATCAGGACGATGTAGAGGAACAGAGCCAGCCACATCCGGTGCACCAGCATCCACAACGGCGCGAATAGGACGGCCATCCAGGAGAAGCCGTCGCGCACGAAGGCCATCCGCTCGGCGCGCTTCACGCGCTCCTCGGGGGGCTGCGGCGGCTCGTAAACGGTGTACGTCTGCACCGGCTTCCTATTCGTACCTACTCAGCCGGCGAGCCGGCCCTTGGTTGACGGAACGCGCCCGGCCTGCCTCGGCTCCTCGGCGATGGCAGCCCGGAGCGCCCGGGCCAACCCCTTGTAGCAGGTCTCTGCAATATGGTGGTTATTCTCGCCGTAGAGCGTGGCGATATGGAGCGTGACCCCTGCGTTCTGGGCGAAGGCCTGGAACCACTCGCGAAAGAGCTCCGTGTCCATGTCGCCCAGCTTGGGCCGTGAGAAGGCGACGTTCCAGACGAGATAAGGACGGCCCGACACATCGATCGCGACGCGGGTCAGCGCCTCGTCCATCGCCAGATGCACGTCGGCGTATCGGGTGATGCCTTTCTTGTCGCCGAGAGCCGCCGCCAACGCCTGCCCGATCGCGATGCCCGTATCCTCGACCGTGTGATGGAAGGCGACGTGCAGGGCGCCCTGGGCATGGACCTTGAGATCCATGAGCGAATGCCGCGCGAGCTGCTCGAGCATATGATCGAGGAAGCCGATCCCGGTGTTGATGTCGAACGCGCCGGAGCCGTCGAGATCGACGCTGACCTTTATCTCGGTCTCCTTCGTCTTGCGCTCAATGCTGGCAGTCCGGGACACCTTGCGATAACCCCTCGGGTTGATTGTTCGAAAACAGGCGTTTATCAGCTTGCGCGCCGCCGGGGTAGTGGTCATTCGCCGGGCGGGCTCCGCACACCCTTGCTTTCAGCCGTCCCCAACCCAACCTAGCGTGAGTGTTGATCATGCGTCATTTGCCAACATCGACCGAGACTACCTGGCACGGCACGACGATTCTCACCGTTCGCAAGGGCGACCGGGTGGTGATCGCCGGCGACGGCCAGGTGAGCCTGGGCAACACCGTCATCAAGTCGAAGGCGCGCAAGGTGCGATCCGTGCTGCGCGGCGACGTGATCGGCGGGTTTGCCGGTGCGACGGCGGACGCCTTCACCCTGTTCGAGCGCCTCGAAGCCAAGCTGGAGCAGTACCCGGGCCAGCTGATGCGCTCGGCCGTGGAGCTTGCGAAAGATTGGCGCACCGACCGCTACCTCCGCCGTCTGGAAGCCATGATGATCGTCGCCGACCGCACGACGACACTGGTGCTGACCGGCACCGGCGACGTGCTGGAACCGGAGCACGACGTGATGGGTATCGGCTCGGGGGGGATGTATGCGCTCGCAGCCGCCCGGGCCCTCCTCGATCAGCCGCTCGATGCCGAGGCGATTGCGCGCAGGGCCATGGAGATTGCGGCGGACATATGCGTCTTCACCAACCGGAACCTCATCGTGGAGAGCTTACCGAGCGACAAGTAAAACCGGGACCGCGCGATGGGGCGCGCAGGTACGCGAAGAAGATGGGAACGGATCACATGCTCGCTTGGGGTTATCTTCTGACGGCCGGAATTTGCGAGATCCTGGCCACCACGGCATTCCGTTACGCAGAGGGTTTCACCAAGCTCGGGCCCACCTTCGCATTTGCCGGCTCCGCTATCGCCAGTCTCGTGCTACTCCAGCTCTCCCTGTCCGGCATTCCCCTTGGCACGGCTTATGCGGTGTGGACAGGCATCGGGGCCGCCGGGACCGCCATTCTCGGCACGATCTATTTCAACGAGCCGACCACCACCATGCGCCTCTTCTTCCTGACGCTGCTCATCGGCTCCATCCTGGGCTTGAAGCTCGCGTCGTCCAACTAGGCAGAGATTGATGACTACCTTTTCACCGCGAGAGATCGTCTCCGAGCTGGATCGCTATATCGTCGGCCAGAATGATGCGAAGCGGGCGGTTGCCATTGCGCTGCGCAATCGCTGGCGCCGGCAGCAGCTCAGCGAAGATATGCGAGAGGAGGTTCAACCGAAGAACATCCTAATGATCGGCCCGACCGGCATCGGCAAGACGGAGATCTCGCGCCGGCTCGCCAAGCTCGCCAACGCACCATTCATCAAGATCGAGGCGACGAAGTTCACCGAGGTCGGATATGTCGGCCGCGACGTCGAATCCATCATTCGCGACCTCGTGGAGGTGGGGCTGGCGCTGGTGCGCGAGACGCGGCGCCGCGAGGTGCGAGCGCGCGCGGAGAAACTGGCAGAGGAGCGCGTGCTCGATGCGCTCGTCGGCGAGAACGCGTCAGCTGCGACGCGAGAGGCCTTTCGCAAGCGTCTGCGGGGGAACGAGCTCAACGACAAGGAAATCGAGATCAAGGTGACCGACACCGGCGGCGGCATTCCGATGTTCGAGCTGCCGGGTGTGCCCGGCGGGTCGATCGGGGCCATCAACATCGGCGACATGCTGGGCAAGGCATTCGGCGGCCGCCAGAAGACCCGCCGTGTCACGGTCAAGGACAGCTACGAGATCCTGATCGCCGAGGAGAGCGATAAGCTGCTCGACCAGGAGCAGATCACGCAGGAGGCGATCCGCGCGGTCGAGAACAACGGCATCGTCTTCCTCGACGAGATCGACAAGATCTGCTCGCGTAGCGAAGGCGGCCGCGTCGGTGCCGATGTTTCCCGCGAGGGCGTGCAACGCGATCTGCTACCGCTTATCGAAGGCACCACCGTCTCCACCAAGTACGGGCCGGTGAAGACCGACCACGTCCTATTCATCGCGTCGGGCGCTTTCCACGTCGCAAAACCGTCCGATCTCTTGCCCGAGCTTCAGGGCCGCCTGCCGATCCGCGTGGAGCTGAAACCGCTGACGCGCGAGGACTTCCGCCGCATCCTGACGGAGCCGCAGGCGAGCCTCATCAAGCAGTACATCGGGCTGATGGCAACCGAAGGTCTCACGCTTGCGTTCACTGACAATGGCATCGACGCCATCGCGGACACGGCGGCACAGGTGAATGCGACGGTCGAGAATATCGGTGCCCGGCGTTTGCAGACGGTGATGGAACGGGTGCTCGATGAAATCTCTTTCGATGCGTCGGACCGCGCCGGGCAAACCGTCACTGTCGATGCACAGTATGTCAAGGATCGCGTCGGAGACCTCGCAAAGAACACGGATCTGAGCAAGTTCATTCTCTAGTCCGATGATCGAGAAAGTCGCTCGAACCGACTCTGCCGAATTTGGCGAACTTCTCGATCATCACACTAGCAAGCCTTTGGATCACTAACCCTTCGCGGAAGATCGGCGCGACGGGCCATGCGGGGAGGCGGGCCATGCCGCGACTATTCACCGGAATCGAGCTTCCGGACGACGTGCGTGAGGCGCTTGCGCGCCTGAGGCAGCCTCTCCCCGGCGCGCGCTGGATCGAGCCTGAGAACTTCCACGTCACGCTCCGGTTCGCCGGCGACATCGACAACCGCGTTGCCGCCGAGTTCGCCCACGCGCTGAGCGAGGTCGAGGTGGAGGCCTTCGAGGTGCGGTTCGCAGGCACAGGCGCCTTCGGCGGCAACGATCCGCGGACGCTCTGGGCTGGCATAGAGCCGAACAGCGGGCTGGAAACCCTCGCCCGCGCTCATGAGCGCGCGGCACGTGCCGCAGGCCTGCAGCCGGAAACGCGCAAGTTCAAGCCGCACGTCACCATAGCCCGTCTCCGCAATACGAGTGTCGATGTCCTCGCCCGATACCTGCAGCGCCATGGCGGATTTCGTACAGAGCCGTTCCTCGTCAGCCGCTTCGCCCTGTTCTCCTCCAAGCCGCAGGTAGGCGGAGGTCCTTACGTGATCGAGGAAACCTACACGCTTCTCGGCGGAGACTACGCCGAGTATGAGGACGAGTACTGAAATTGTTCGACCCGAACAACGAGCGTGAGAGGAAACAGCGAATGCCTCAGAAACTCACGCCTGAAGCCCGCGCGGATGCGCTGGCCCGGCTGCCGAGCTGGCGGCCGGCAGAGGGCCGTGATGCGATTTCCCGCCAGTTCAAATTCGCCGATTTCAATTCCGCTTTCGGTTTCATGACCCGCGTAGCGATGGTGGCGGAGAAGATGAACCACCACCCCGAATGGTCGAATGTCTGGAACCGCGTCGACGTCACGCTGACGAGCCACGACGCCGGCGGTCTGACCGAGCGGGACATCAAGCTCGCCGAGGCGATGGACCGGATCGCAGGCACACAGGCCTGACCTGCCAGTCGGTTTGCGTCGACTTACCGGTTAGCGCGGCGCCAGGCGAATTGCGCCATCGAGCCGAATGCTGGCGCCGTTCAACATCACGTTTTCGCAAATGTGCACAGCAAGCGCGGCGTATTCGGACGGATCGCCCAGGCGCGAGGGGAACGGGACGGTGGCCGCCAGCGATTTCTTCGCCTCGTCCGGCAGACCGGCGAACATAGGCGTCTGAAACAAGCCAGGCAGGATGGAGCAGACGCGGACGCCATCGCGGGAAAGATCGCGCGCGACCGGGAGCGTCATAGATGCGACACCGCCCTTCGACGCGGCATAAGCAACCTGTCCGATTTGCCCGTCCTGCGCTGCGACCGATGCCGTCGTGATGATGACGCCGCGCTCACCATCCGGGCCGAGGGGATCGAGGGTCAGCATCCCCGCGGCACACTTTGAGATCATCAGAAATGTGCCGACCAAGTTGACCTGAATGACCTTGGCGAAGCTCGCAAAGTCGTGGGGTTCAATGGCGCCCGTCTCCTTCACCCGCCGGACCACACGCTTCGCGATGGCAATGCCAGCGCAATTGACCAGGATACGTTCCTGCCCATGTGCTCCGCGAACGGCAGCAAGCGCCGCTTCGACGCTTTCCTCATTCGTCACGTCGCACGATGCGAACGTGCCCCCGATCCGCTGCGCCTGCTCGCGCCCTGCCACCTCGTTGAGATCGAGCACGCCCACCTTGACGCCCCTCTCGGCCAATGCGGCCGCCGTCGCGGCCCCCAGGCCAGACGCACCACCCGTCACCACGGCTGCGATATCGTTACCGAGCTTCATATCCCGTGTCCTCTTTGGCCGGCGCCCTCGCGCATTCAATTGAATGGGCTGCCTTAGTCTCTTAGGTTTCGACGGCTTGCCCGTAAAGCACGGCTTGAACCAAGGAGACCTCCGTGGCCCACAACGGACTGATCGACCTCTACAGCGATACATCCACGCGCCCGTCACGGGGGATGCGACAGGCCATGGCCGACGCAGAGGTGGGTGACGAGCAGCGTGGCGAAGATCCGACCACGACAGCGCTTCAGGAGCGCGTCGCCGAGTTGTTGGGCAAGGAAGCCGCCGTGTTCCTGCCCTCGGGCACGATGTGCAATCAGATCGCGCTTCTGGTGCACTGCCGACCCGGTGATGAAGTCATCGGAGCTGCCGGTACGCATGTGTTCACGTCCGAGGCGGGCGGCGGCTCAGCGCTGGCGGGCGCACAGACTTGGCCCATCGTCTGCGATCGGGGGATTTTCGAGGCCTCCGATCTCGAGGCTGTCGTTCGCGAGCCGAACCTTCATTCACCACGCTCGCGGCTGGTGGTCATCGAGCAGACCGTGAACCGTGGCGGCGGCGCGATCTGGCCGGTCCAGAAGATCGAGGAGGTCGCGGAACGCGCGCATCGGCGCGAACTCGTCGTTCACATGGACGGCGCCCGGCTGCTCAACGCCGTCGTCGCCTCAGGCATTCCGGCTCACGTCATGGCGGCCCAGTGCGATAGCGTGTGGCTAGACCTGTCGAAAGGGCTCGGTTGTCCTGTCGGTGGCGTGCTGGCCGGATCGCGCGAGTTCATCAATGAGGCCTGGCGCTGGAAGCACCGGATCGGCGGTGCCATGCGCCAGTCGGGCATTCTCGCGGCGGCGGGATTTTATGCGCTCGACAACAACATCGAGCGGCTGGCGGACGATCACGCCAATGCCGCGCTGCTCGCAGCTCTCATCGGCGAAATTCCTGGAGTCAGGCTCATGAACCCACGGCCGGAGACCAACATCGTTTATTTCGACGCGAGTGGCACGGAGCAGCCGGCCAGGGCGGTGACGGAAGCGTTGCTTGCCGAGAACGTCCGGATGGGAACGTCGTATGGCGGCATGATCCGTGCCGTCACGCACCTCGATGTGTCGCGTGAGCAGATCGAGATCGCGGCGGCTGCGCTCCGCCGCGTTCTGGATCGCCAATGAGCAGTTGACGGACCAGCTCAGGCCGGCCTCAGTCGCTGCAGCACGACAGCAAGCCCACCAAGCGCCAATCCGATTGGTACGCTCCAGGCAACATAAAGCCCGGGAATGTCGCTTGCGAGCTGTATGCCGGTCAGTGGCGAGATCACCGCATCGATCACGACGGGGAACACCAGCAGCAGACCGGCACCCCAGAACAGCGCCGTCTCAAGCAACGTATTCTGCTTCAGCATCCACCGCTGCAGCGCGAAGGCGAGCGCGACGATGCCGGCTGCGACCACAAGGCTGATCTCCACGATTTCCACCCAGCTCCGTCCTTCGGGCGTGTGCAGCAACAGGCCGATACCGTTC
>JAEVZQ010000394.1 GCA_023392135.1 Pseudomonadota bacterium
GCCGGCATGGAAGGCGGTGCGAGCGTGGCCTTCAGGCGGACAGCTTGCCCGGGCGCCAAGCCCGGCATCTCGCTCATCAGTCGTATCCGGACCCTGTGCGGTCGCTTTTCTGGCGGCAGCTTTCCGAGGCGTGTCACGCGCACCGTAATGCGCTGCCCCCGGATCGGCCGCGGCTCGACGACCTCCACAAACCCCTCGACCTGGGCGTTGTAAAGCTGCCGTTCGAGGGTGGGCGCGGCCACCCATTCCGTTCTGATCTTGGCAGCGGCGAACCCGAGGGACACCGCGATTGCCGCATTGATGGCCAACAGCCCGACTGTCCCACGCCGGGCAATCGGCGCCAATGCGATGACGCAAACGACCGGCATCAGCGCAGCGGCACTCTGCGGCTCGGATGGAAGCTGAAAATAGCCGAAGATCCCCAGGCCGAAGAGCACGGGCGTCCAGAGAAACCAGCGGTCCTGCTCGGCCTGGAGCCGGACGATGAGCCATTGCGCGGCCGCCACGAGACGCGAGCGCTCCCGCGTGTGGCGCATCGCGTCAACCGTCCCCTCCCCCAAGGTCACGAAGTGCCCCCGCCCCGCTCGCTCCGTACGCCCAGCTGTGCTAAACCGCGGCGCACGTTCAACATCCGGCATGCGAGACTAACGCAAATCATGAGCACCGGGACAAGCAACGGGTCCAAGGTCGTCACGCGCTTCGCGCCATCGCCGACAGGCTTCCTGCACATCGGCGGCGCGCGTACTGCCCTTTTCAACTGGCTCTACGCCAAGCACACGGGCGGCACCTTCCTGCTGCGCATCGAGGACACTGATCGCGAGCGGTCCACCAAGGAGGCCATCGCAGCCATCCTCGACGGGATGAAGTGGCTGGAGCTCGATTGGGATGGAGAGCCGTTCTTCCAGTCGACGCGCGTGGCCAGGCATCAGGAGGTCGTCGAAGAGCTTCTGAGGCGAGGCAATGCCTACCGCTGCTATTGCACGCCCGAAGAGCTCGACGTGATGCGCAAAGAGGCGGAGGCCGAGGGCCGGCCGCCGGTCTACAACGGCTACTGGCGCGATCGCGATCCTTCCGAGGCGCCTCCCGGCGTGAAGCCGGCCATCCGCCTCAAATCGCCGCGCACGGGCGAGACCGTAATCGACGATCAGGTCCAGGGCCGCGTGGTCTTTCAGAACGAGAACCTGGACGATCTCATCATCCTGCGCAGCGATGGCACGCCGACGTACAATCTCGCGGTCGTCATCGACGATCACGACATGGGCGTCACGCATGTGATCCGTGGGGTGGATCATCTCACCAATGCCGCGCGGCAAACACAGATCTACAGGGCAATGGATTGGGAGGTGCCCGTCTTCGCGCACGTGCCGCTGATCCACGGCCCCGACGGAGCCAAGCTCTCCAAGCGACACGGCGCGCTCGGCGTCGAAGCCTATCGCGCGATGGGCTATCTTCCGGCGGCCCTGCGCAACTATCTTGTCCGCCTCGGCTGGAGCCATGGCAACGACGAGATCTTCTCCACCGAACAGATGGTCGACTGGTTCGATCTTGGTGGCATCGGACGCTCGCCTGCGCGCTTCGATTTCGTCAAGCTGGAAGATCTCAACGGCCATTACATCCGCAACACGCCGGATGACGAGCTGCTGGCCCGCATCAGGCAAGCCCTGCCGGAGTTCGAGAACGGTGCTCGTCTGGAAGCGCGATTCGCGGCTGCGGGATGGGGTAAGCTCGAAGCTGCCCTGCCTAGCCTCAAGGCTCGCGCCAAGACGCTCCGGGAGCTCGTGGACGGGGCCGGCTATCTCATCGCTGAGAGGCCGCTTTGCCTTGATGACAAAGCAGCGAAGCTTCTGACGGACGATGCCCGGGTCCTACTTGGCCGCTTGCTTTCAAGGCTGGAGACCTCCGAGTGGGCAGCGGGGGCACTCGAATCGGAGGTGCGCAACTTTGCGGAAACGGAAGGCGTAAAGCTCGGCGGCATCGCGCAACCGCTGCGGGCGGCACTGACCGGCCGGACTGTTTCGCCACCGGTCTTCGACGTCATGGCCGTGCTCGGCCGTGAGGAGGCTCTGGCCCGCATCCGCGACCAGGTAACACCCTGAAGATTGCTCGTCAGTCGCTTACCTTATCTTTCGTTTCGAAACCGTCTGCACCAGTCCAGCGTTGTTTTTGGTCATTCAGTAATTGCGGTTCCGGAACTGGCCTTCGTCCATTAGCTGTCTTGTCGCAGCGCGAAATGTGTAATAGGCAAGTGGCGCCGGGCGGCCTTTGCGCGCCGGGTCCCTCCAGACTTGGCGCCGAAGGGGCAGGCGTCGAGACGATCGAAAGGATTGGCGATGAACGTGCACGACAGCGCGTCGGGCAAGGCCGATGCCACAAAAACCGTGACCCTGAACCAGAACGGAAAGCAAGTCAGTCTGCCTGTCCGCTCCGGGTCGATCGGACCCGACGTGATCGACGTCACGCGCCTCTACCGGGAAACGGATTGTTTCACTTACGATCCCGGCTTCACGTCCACGGCCAACTGCTCCTCGAAGATCACCTATATCGACGGCGAGGAGGGAGTGCTGCTCTATCGCGGCTACCCGATCGAGCAACTTGCCGAGCAGTCGAGCTTCGTGGAGGTCTGCCATCTGCTGCTGTACGGCGAGCTGCCGACAAAAGAGCAGCTCGAGGTGTTCCGTAACACGATCACACGCCACACGATGGTGCACGAGCAGATGACCCGGTTCTTCACCGGGTTCCGCCGCGATGCGCATCCGATGTCGATCATGGTGGGCACTGTCGGCGCGCTGTCGGCCTTCTATCACGACTCCACCGACATCAGCGATCCGGTGCAGCGGATGATCGCCTCGCACCGCATGATCGCCAAGATGCCGACCATTGCGGCCATGGCCTACAAGTATTCGATCGGGCAGCCGTTCATCTACCCGCGCAACGACCTCGATTACTGCGCGAACTTCCTGCTGATGTGCTTCGCGGTGCCTTGCGAGCCATATTTCGCAGATCCCGTGCTCGCCCGCGCGCTCGACCGCATTTTCATCCTTCACGCCGACCACGAGCAGAACGCGTCCACGTCCACAGTTCGCCTTGCCGGATCGTCAGGCGCCAATCCATTTGCCTGCATTGCGGCCGGAATCGCATGCCTGTGGGGCCCCGCACACGGCGGCGCCAACGAGGCGGCGCTGAACATGCTGGAGGAGATCGGCACGGTCGAGCGCATCCCCGAGTACATCGCAAAGGCGAAGGACAAGAGCTCCGGCTTCCGGCTGATGGGCTTCGGGCACCGCGTCTACAAGCACTACGATCCGCGCGCTCGCGTGATGCAGAAGACCTGCCACGAGGTGCTGGACGCGCTCGGGATGAAGAACGAGCGACTGCTGAAAGTCGCAATGGAGCTGGAGCGGATTGCGCTCGAGGATGATTACTTCGTCGAGAAGAAGCTCTATCCGAACATCGATTTCTACTCCGGCATCACGCTGCGCGCGCTCGGGTTCCCGACCTCGATGTTCACGGTGCTCTTCGCGGTAGCCCGGACAGTCGGCTGGATCGCTCAGTGGAAAGAGATGATCGAGGACCCGGAGCAGAACATCGGCCGTCCGCGTCAGCTCTATATTGGCAATACGCGCCGGGATTACGT
>JAEVZQ010000396.1 GCA_023392135.1 Pseudomonadota bacterium
CGGCCAAGGCGATTGCGGAGAGGGCCGACGCGTCAGCGGTTGACCTGGACGAGCTCAAACGGGAAGCGGAGCTTGTCGGCTATCCAATCGTGGGCCTCGTGCACCAGCTCGCGCGCCAATGCGGTGATGCGGGCCGCTACCTGCACTGGGGCGCGACGACCCAGGACATCATGGACACCGTCTCAGTGCTTCAGATCCGGGACGCCATCGGCCTCGTCGCGCTGGATCTCGCCAGAACAGACGAAGCGCTGGCCGGACTTGCCGAGCGGCATCGACTGACGGTCATGGCCGCCCGCACCCATCTCCAGCATGCGCTGCCGACAACGTTCGGGCACAAGGCTGCCGTCTGGCTGTCGATGGTTCGGCGCCAACGGGAGCGGCTGCGCCAGCTCTGGCGCCGCGTCCTCGTCCTGCAGTTCTCGGGCGCTGCCGGCACCCTTGCCTCTCTCGGCAATCGCGGCCTCGAGGTGCAGGAAGCGCTCGCCACAGAGCTGAACCTCGCCAAGCCCTCTATCACATGGCACGCCGCGCGGGATGGATTCGCGGAGGTGGTCAATTTCCTCGCGCTCACGACGGCGGTGCTCGCGAAGATCGCGACCGACGTAGCCCTTCTCATGCAGACCGAGGTCGGCGAGGCGTTCGAGCCGTTTCTGCCTGGACGCGGCTCGTCGAGCACAATGCCGCAAAAGCGAAATCCGATCTCGTGTGAGCTGATCATCGCTGCCGCCAAGGCGGTTCGGCAGAATGCCGGGCTGATGCTCGACGCCGTTGTCTCCGATCACGAGCGGGCAACCGGTCCTTGGCAGGCGGAATGGATCGCCATGCCCCAGAGCTTCATCGCAACCGCCGGCGCGCTGCGCCGATCGGTCGAGATGCTCAGCGGGCTCGTGGTCGATGAGAACCGGATGAAGCGGAACCTCGATATGACTGGGGGGCTCATCGTGGCCGAGGCGGTGATGATGGCGCTCGCCGAGCACATCGGCCGTGGCGCTGCGCACGACGTCGTCTATTCGGCCTGCCGCTCCGCAGCGGACTCCGGCAGCGAGCTGATCACGGAGCTTCGGCGCCGCCCGGAAGTCACGGGACATCTCGACGACGCAGAGCTTCTGAAGCTCGTGAACCCGGCCAACTATCTCGGCAGCGCACCAGCCATGATCGACCGCGTCCTGAGCGAACCCGGTGGAGCCGATCAGGCTTCCCCTTCGTCCTCTGCTCCGTCCGACGGCGCCGTTGCTGCCGAGCCGGAATCTGGATAGTCGACGCCGACGAAATAGAGCCCACCGGCCGGGGCTACCGGCCCACACGCTGCTCTGTCCCGTGAGTGGAGGGCGTCGGCGAGGTCGGCCCGGGTCCAGCGCCCCGCGCCAACGAGCTTCAAGCTGCCCACCATCGACCGCACCTGATTGTGCATGAAGGACCGGGCCGATGTTCTGATATGAATTTCCGAGCCTGCCGCAGAGACCTCGATCCGGTCCAGCGTTTTAACTGGCGATTTCGCCTGGCAGGCCGCCGCGCGAAACGTCGAGAAATCGTGCCGGCCGACGAGCACCTGGGCCGCCGCGTGCATCGCCGCAGCATCGAGCGGCATGGGCTGCCACCACACACGGTCGCGATCGAGCGCCGGAGGGCCGCGCCGGTTCAGGATTCGATAGAGGTAATGGCGCGTCGTTGCCGAAAAACGTGCATCGAAGCCGTCCGGAGCGAGCTGGCAATCGAGCACCGCAATGGGCTGCGGCCTGAGGTGGTAATTCAGTGCCTCGCGAATTTTGAAGGGCTCCCAGACCCGCACGAGATCGAAATGGGCCACCTGCCCCAGCGCGTGGACGCCCGCGTCCGTCCGACCCGCCCCGCGCACACTCGTTTCCTCGCCCGAGAACTGCGCAATGGCGCGGACCAGCTCACCCTGCACGGAGATGCCGTTCGCCTGGATCTGCCAGCCGACGAAGGGCGTGCCGTCGTATTCGATGGTGATGCGGTAGCGGGGCATGCCGGCCACTGGTAACGGCTCGCCCCTGCTCCGGCAAGGCGCCCCCGCGACGCGGACGGGGTTCAGCCGAGCTTCGACCCGGCACGTAAATCGAAGCCGCGCAGGAATTCCTCTGCCGACATGGGCTTGCGGCCGGCGCGCTGCAGGAGCGTGAGACGGATGGCGCCCTCGCCACAGGCGACGGTGAGGTGGCCATCGAGCACTGTCCCGGGCGGTCCGTTGCCGTCGGCCAGCTGAGAGCGGAGCACCTTGATCCGCTCGCGCTTCTCATCCGGCCCTGCCTCGAACCAGGCGCCCGGAAACGGCGACAGGCCCCGGATCAGGTTATGGACCTCGCGCGCTGGCCGGGTGAAAGCGATACGGGCCTCCGCCTTGTCGATCTCGGCGGCGTAGGTGACCCCTTCCCCGGATTGGGGGGTGGCATCGAGACTGCCCCGCTCGAGCGCCGCGAGCGCACGAACCACGAGACTCGCGCCGACCTCGGCCAGTTGATCGTGCAGCTCGCCAGCAGTTGTATTGGGGCCGATCGGCACGCGTTCCGCCAGAAGCACCGGGCCGGTGTCGAGGCCCTCGTCCATCTGCATGACCATGGCGGCCGTTTCAGAATCGCCGGCCATGATGGCGCGCTGGATGGGCGCCGCGCCGCGCCAGCGGGGCAAGCGGGAAGCGTGCAGATTGAGGCAACCGTGGTGAGGCGCCTCCAGGATGGCCTTCGGCAGGATCAAACCGTAGGCGACGACCACACCGGCATCGGCACCAAGAGAGCGAAACGTCTCCTGCTCGGCCTCGCCCCTCAGAGACTTCGGCGTGAAGACGGGGATGCCGTTGCTTTCGGCGTAGAGATGAACCGGCGACCTCCGCTCGTCCATTCCGCGACCGGCTGGCCGCGGCGGCCGGGTGTAAACGGCCACGACATCGTGCCCTGCGGCCAGGATCTCGGCGAGCGTCGGCACCGCGAAGTCCGGTGTGCCCATGAACACGATGCGCAGCGACACGGCTTGCCTTTCGCTGTCCTACGGAGAACCGCAGCCTGCGTCAGGCCGCGACGCCGCTCTTTGCCTGCTTCTTGAACTTGCGCACGATGATGTCGCGCTTCAGCCGCGACAGGAAGTCGATGATGAGCCGCCCCTCCAGATGGTCGATCTCATGCTGGATGGCCGTTGCCAGCAGTCCCTCGGCCTTTAGCTCCTGCAGCTCGCCTTCCGCATCGAGGTATCGCACGTGCACGTTTGCCGGGCGCTCGATCTCGACGCGTACATCGGGGATCGACAGGCAGCCCTCCTCATAGGCCCGCTTTTCGTCCCCAAGTGCAATGATCTCCGGGTTCACCATCGCGATCGGCCGCCGCTCCTCACCCTCCTCGGTGGCATCCACCACGAGCAGACGCCGCGGAATGCCAACCTGCACCGCAGCGAGCCCCACGCCCGGTGCCGCGTACATGGTCTCGAACATATCCTCGATCAGTCGACGCATATCGTCATCGACCCGCTCGATCGGAGCGGAAATCTCGCGCAAAATCGGATCGGGGAGCGTAATGATAGGGAGTTTTGCCATGACCGTGAGATAAGCGACGGCATCGAGCCGGTCAATCGCGCGAAATCCCCGCGGTTTGGGCCTGTCTGCAGATCTACGCCGCCGTCCACACGAGTTGTACGCACTGACTATTGGGATGAGATCGAAGCCATTCACACTCGGCTGGGCAGAGTGGGTCGCGCTGCCCGACCTCGGGTTGCCCGCCATCAAGGCGAAGATCGACACGGGTGCCCGGACCTCCGCCCTGCATGCGTTTCAGATCGAGCCGTTCGGGCCCGCGGAAGCGCCGATGGTCCGCTTCGGCATTCATCCCATTCCGGGGCGCACAGATGTCGTCATCTACAGCTCGGCGCCGGTCATCGACCAGAGGGAGGTGACGAGCTCCAACGGCGAACGCGAGGTGCGCTGCGTCATCACAACCCGGGTCAGCATCGGCGAGCGCACGTGGCCCATCGAGGTGACGCTCGCCAACCGCGAAACAATGACCTACCGGATGCTGCTCGGGCGGCAGGCCATCCGTGGCGATGTTCACGTCGATCCCGCGACCTCATACCTGCAACCGAAGTTGTCCTACCGGCTCTATCGCCACGCCCCCCACTACGACCTCGTGCACAGGCCGCTGCGGATTGCGCTCCTCACGCGACAGCCGCGCAGCGCTTCCAATCGTCGATTGCGCGAGGCTGCGGCGGCGCGCGGTCACGTCCTGGAGCCGCTCGATCCCGGCCGCATGTCCCTGGTGATGGACACGGTGGAGCCGGTGCTGCTCGCCGGCAATGCGCCCGTGGGGCACTACGATGCCGTCATTCCCCGGCCAGCCGGCGATGGCGCGTTCGGCGCCGCGGCCGTGCGGCAGCTCGAGCTGACGGGCAGCTATGCCGTCAATCCCGGCGATGCCCTCGACCGGTTGCTCAACCCGATCGCCACGCGGCAGAGGCTGATGGCGCGATCCGTGCCGGTGCCGGTCGAGACCCTGACGAGCGAGACCGCAGCAAGAAGCAAACCCAGCCGGAAGGTCTCGCCCGCCCTACAATTGTTGGTCGTCGGCGGGGAAGTCGTGGCGGTGATCGGGCGCCGCCTCGGGCACGAGCACGATGCCAGCGAGCGCGACCTCGAGGAGGAGCGGACGATCGCCATTGCAGCTGCCGAGGCGCTCGGCCTGCGGCTGGCGAGCATCGACATCGGCCAGACCAGCTCCGGCCCGGCCGTGCTGCATGCCTCGGCGGCACCTGCGCTCAGCAAGTTCGAGACGATCACCGGGGCACGCGTGGCTGAGGCGATCATCGCGGATGTGGAGAACAGGGTCCGGTCTTGGCGCCGCGAACGGCAGGCGGGCTCGAGGCTCGCAGATCCCCCGAATGCACACGAACCACACAGGACTTGATCGGACCTGCCTTCTGCCGAGGACCGAAGAAAATACGTGCCAGCCGGCCTGTAAGCCGGGTTCTGTCTGGAGGATTGCTCCTCCGCGACGGCCATTCATCTGGGACGGCCATTACTGACCGCCTCGTGCAACCAACCCGGGTGGCGGGCCTGAAAACGGG
>JAEVZQ010000472.1 GCA_023392135.1 Pseudomonadota bacterium
GCCTCGGCCTGCGCGCGAACGAGCAGCGGAAACTCGCTATCGTAGCAGATGGCGACGCCGATCGGGCCCAGCGCGGTGTGGAACACGCGCGGCGGCCCGCCAGCCGTAACGCCCCAGGCATGCTCGAACGGCGTCATGATGAGCTTTTCCTGTACTCCCATGCGTCCGGAAGGCGTGACGAGCCGGGCAGCATTGACGAATGCACCGTCGGCGCGGCGTACCGGGCCAGAGGGGGTGAGAATGTGCACGCCGTGGCGGCCGGCCAGCTCGGCATAGTGGGCGTCCATCTCGTCGGCGAGGCCGGCGACCGCAGCGAGGGTCCGTCGCAGGTCGGAGGCGATCTGCCCGCCGAACGAGGCCGCCACCTCGATGGCGCCGTACTCCGGAAAAACCAGCAGCTCCGCACCCGTTTCGGCGCCACGCCCGACCCAGAGCGCAGCCTTCTCACGCCACTCGGCGACCGTCGCCGGCTCGCCGATCGGGTACTGGGCGACGGCCATTTTGAGCTGATCGCGCTTCGCCATCAGAGCGGCCTGATCCAGAATTGCATGGGTTTTTCGGTCGCCTGGGCCTCTCCGACATCCTTCCAGGCGAGCTTCCCGATCATGCCCTCGACCATGCGATAGCCGCGCTTCGTCCAGAACGGATCGAGCGGCCGGTAATGCTGCGGGCGGTGCGGATGATCGGGAGGCCGGATCACTGCGCAGAAGGAGGTGTGCTCGTAAGGCCCCTTCGGCCCGGTGGCGTTGCGCGCGTGCTCCTCGCGCCAGTCAAAGAAGGCATTGCCGATGCCCCTGCCGCGGTACTCTCTCGTCAGCACCGATTCTCCGAAATAGAACACGCGATCCGGGTCGTACCCGTGCTGCTCGAACAAGGGCACGAACGATCCGGTGTGTCCGCGCAACGGTGCAGCGGTCGCTGCGCCGATGACGTGGCGGTGCTCATCGAGCGCCGCCACGATGATCGAATCCTTCGACCTGGAAAACTCGGCCAGATAGCGCTGCTCGTAGACCATGGAGCCATCGTACAGATACGGCCACTCGCGAAAAACCTTGATGCGCAGCCGGGCCAGATCCGGCAGGACGCGCTCCAGCTCCTCCCCCGTCAGTGTCTCGATGACGAAGCTCATGGCTCAAGAACTCCTCGACACCTGAACGATCCAGTCGGTCAGATTGTAATAGGTGGTGATGCGGGCGATCAGCCCGTCCCGGATCGCAAAGAACGCGCCAGCAGGCAAAACATACGTCTGGCCACTGGCGGGCGGCAGGCCGGGATCCGGCTCCAGGTAGGTGCCATGCACGTTGAACTCGGCGGCAGCGCGCGAGCCATCGGGCGTCATCATGACGGTGATATCCTGGAGCCGCTCCCGATAGTGATGGGCCATGCGCTCCGAGAAGGCATGGAAGCGCTCCTTGCCAACGCGCCGCTCGCCCTGGTTGACGTCGTGGATGACGTCGTCGGTCACGCAGGCGAGCATCCCCTGAATGTCTCCGCAATTGAAGCAGTCGTAGTAACGCCGGATCAGCGTCTCGGTGGCAGAGGTGGCAGCGGTCATTTCGAATCCCTTTCGAGCAGTTGGCTCGATATATCAGGCGCTGCCAGCCCGGACCATCGCGTGCCTTGTCGCGAACGCCGGGGTCGCTCACGCGTTTCCCTCAGGTCCACCGGTAAGGGAGATTCCGTCATGCCAGATGTCATGGAGCGGCAGCGGAAAGCCATGGTCGAGCATCAGCTCGCGGGGCAGGGCATCAAGGACGCGCGGGTGCTTCAGGCCATGGGTGTGGTCCCGCGGGAGGCCTTCGTGCCCGAACGATTGCGCGAGTTCGCCTATGAGGATTCGGCGCTGCCGATCGAAGCCGGGCAGACCATCTCGCAGCCGTACATCGTGGCGCAGATGGTGGAGCTCGCCGAGATCGGGCCGGACGATACGGTGCTCGAAGTCGGCGCCGGCTCCGGATACGCGGCTGCGGTGATCGGCCGGCTCGCCAAGCACGTCATCGCCATCGAGCGCCACGAGATGCTGGTGAAGAAGGCGCGCGAGCGCATCGCCGACCTCGGCTATGGCAATATCGAGATCGTCGAAGGTGACGGCACGAAGGGCTGGCCGGATGCTGCGCCCTTCAACGCCATCCTGGTTTCGGCTGGCGGGCCCGTCGTGCCGCCCGCGCTCAAGGAGCAGTTGGCGATCGGAGGACGGCTCATCGTTCCGGTGAGTCAGGGGCCCTACCAGGTGCTGACGCGCATCCGCCGGACCGATGCGGAGAGCTTCGAGGAGGAGGCCCACGGCCTTGTCGCCTTCGTGCCGCTGGTCGGAGCGGAGGAATGGCCCCCGCTTGCCGAGCCGCAGTCGGGCTCGAGCGGAGACGGCAGGGATCGACCCGGTGAAATCGGGCCCGAGCCACCCGTCGACACGATTCCGCATGGTGTCGAGACGGAGCTCGCCATTACCACCGGATACCGACCGACGAGCGAGATCGGCTACGAGCTGAGGCAGGCCGTCCATCCGTTCGACCGGAACGAGGATCTGAGTGGCATTGTCACAGCGCTGTTCGGAAATCGCCGGATCGTCATGTTGGGCGAGTCCACGCACGGCACGGCCGAGTTCTACAACGCCCGCGCCGAAATCACGGCGGATCTCGTCGCCAATCACGGCTTCAACATCGTTGCGGTCGAGGCAGACTGGTCGGACGCGGCCGCCTACAATCGCATCATTCACGGCCTGCCGGCCATCGAGCCCGGCCTGCCCGCTCCGTTCACGCGTTTCCCGCGATGGATGTGGCGCAACGACGAAATATTCCACCTGCTGACACGCCTGCGGAATCTCAACCGCGACGGATCACAGGTCACGTTCTACGGCCTCGACATCTACGGCCTCAGCGGCTCCATCGAGGCGGTGCTCAGCTATCTCGATCGTGTCGACGCGGCGGCGGCAGCAGTGGCACGGGAACGCTACGCCTGCCTCACGCCCTGGCGGTCGGACCCGGTCGAGTACGCCAGGATGGCTGCCAGCAGCGCCTTCCACTCCTGCGAGGACGACGCGTCAGGTATGCTCGTTGACCTGCTGAAGAACCGGCTCGCGTACATGGAGCGCGATCTGCGTGACGGGTCGAGCTACTTCGATGCCGAGCAGAACGCCCGCGTCGTTGCAGGGGCCGAAGAATACTACCGTACCATGTATCGGGGCTCGACCGAGTCCTGGAACCTGCGCGACGAGCACATGACCGAGACACTGGAGCGACTGATCGATCATCATGGCCCCGGAGCCAAGGCGGTGGTGTGGGCCCACAACTCGCATATTGGCGATGCCCGCGCGACGGAGATGGGCCAGGTCCGTTCGGAGCACAACATCGGCCAGCTCGCCCGTCAGCGGTGGGGTGACCAGGTCGCCCTCGTCGGCTTCGGCACGGGGTCAGGATACCTGGCGGCAGCGAGCAACTGGGAGGGCCCGATGGAGATCAAGCGCTTACGCACGCCGCACGAAGGCTCCTACGAGGCGCTTTGTCATGATGCGGGGTTGCCGGCGTTTCTGCTCGACCTCACGCCTCGGCAGAGGCCCGCGATCCTCGACATGCTTTCGGAGCCGCGGCTGGAGCGCGCCATCGGCGTGATCTATCGACCAAAATCGGAACTCGTCTCGCATTACTTCTCCGCCGATCTGCCGAAGCAGTTCGACGCCTGGGTCTGGTTCAACGAAACGGGCGCGGTGAGCGCTATGCCGGTC
>JAEVZQ010000093.1 GCA_023392135.1 Pseudomonadota bacterium
GCGTAAGTTCGCGTGCTGTAGCCAATGATTCCGGATCGTCGATAAGCGAGAGGAGGCGAACGAGCACATCGTCAGCGACGAAATCTCGCCCTTCACCGGTCAGGTAAGTGTCCATTCGCGCTCTAGCGCGTGCAAGAGCGGCTGATTCTCTGCTCGATTCTTCTATGTTACGGGCACGTATGCTTTCAGCAATATGGATCCGTTGCCAATGCAGACTATGGACGTGCGCAGATGTGTATTGAAATGGCAAGCTTAATATACGAATCACGTTCTTCAGGTTCTGTGAAAATGAATCGGAAATTTCGCCAATTTCTGTTGGGACAGTTGCCTTTAGGTTGTCCAGCGACCCAGCAATTACAGAAAAATCATATGGTACCAAGAAAACCGCACGAACAATTTCTGCAGCGTTAGCGGGTAGAGGCCGTTCCTTGGTCATGGCAAGAAGTGTCCCCTTCGCGATTAGTTCGATGGTTCGCCTACTCGCAGCGGTGGTCAGGATTCAATGATCTCGGAGTGCTTGCGATGACACATTAGTCCTTCCAGACGTGATGCAGAAGGTATTGTCGCTGGCGACGTGGATCTACCCAATAGACGCCAGGCGCGAGTTGGGCGGAACCCACTTGCCATACTGGCTGCAGTGTAGGGTTTTGGCTGCCGAAAGTTGGAATGGAGAGTGTAATGCCGTTGCATTCACCACCGAAGAGCTTCCCGGGCGCCGCGCGCGGACCTGCTCCGAGATGGTTCAGCGCGGTCTCGATGCGATGCTGCTCTTCCGTCAGGAGAGCATGTACTACCTCACCGGGTACGACACCTTCGGTTATGTGTATTTTCAGTGCCTTGTCCTGACGGCCGACGGGCGCATGGTGCTGCTGACCCGCGCGCCGGATTTGCGGCAGGCGAGGTGTTCGAGGCGCATGCGCTGACGCTCGACCGGGTCGGGCTCCGGGCGCACAGGCCCAATGCGTGCGGCTACAGCCTCGGGACCACGTTCGCGCCCAACTGGATGGACTGGCCGATGATCTATGCCGGCAATCCGCTCGTGCTGGCGCCCGGCATGGTGTTCTTCCTGCACATGGTCATCTTCGACAGCGAGGCCCGTCTGCCCGCCTGCGTCGGGCGCACGTCGCTGGTGACGGAGGTGGGGGTCGAGCCGATTTCGCGAGCGGCGCTGGATCTCGCCGTGAAGTAGCTCGCGCTCGCTTATGAAATGAGCAAGCGTGCTTCACAGCGGGAAACCAATTCAGCTTGTCTCGGTTGGCAGGAGGTGTCGCATCTTTCGAACCCACGGAGTTGAAGATGATCCCGCGCTCCTTGCTGGCCGCAGCGCTCGCCGCTGGAATTGCAGCATTCAGCATCCCTGCAGTTGGTGCGGAGCTCTCGGTTCCCGAACCGCTCGCCGCCGCGCATGAAGAGCTTTATTCGAATCTTCAGGCTGCCACTCAGAAGCCCGGGCGCACTGGCGAGGCTGCCACCGCGGCCATGCGGGTGCTGGCGCCACATTTCGAGAAGGAGGAGCAGTTCGCATTACCGCAGCTCGGGCTGCTGCCGACGCTTGCTGGTCCGCCGCTGTCGGCCGGACAAGCGGACCTCACACCGGAGCTGCGCAACGAGCTGATCGCACGAACGGATCGGCTGCGGAGCGAGCTGCCGCAAATGCTCGCCGAGCACAAGGAAATCGAAGCAGCACTCGACAACATGGAAAAGGCCGCCACTGCCGAGAACCAGCAGGACGTGGCCGAGCTTGCGCGTGAAATCGGCACCCACGCGAAGGAGGAAGAGCTTATCCTCTACCCTGCCGCGCTTCTGGCGGGGGAGTACGCCAAACAGCAGCAACGCTGAGTTTGAACCAACGGCAGACGGACTTTGGCGCCGGGGATTCGTGCGCTGGCCGGAGGACCTCGCCGCGCCGGCTATGCTATTGCTGAGCGGCACCTACACCCTCATTCAGGCGTACGAGTCCCTGATCGAGGTCAGCTACCGCGCCCAGATTGTTCCGGGGTGGACGATTCAGCCGGACTTTCAATACATGTGGCATCCCGGCGGCAATGTTCCGATCAACAGCGCCCATGGTGCCCCTGCCATCCCCGATGCGACAGTCCTCGGCGTTCGAACCGTCATAAACTATTAGGCCACCGGGCCGGCAAGATCGGTCCGCGCCGGTGGCGGCTGCCGTTCGGACCTTGCCCTGAGGTGAAAAGCGTGGCGGGCTGCCCAGCCCTGCCGCATCCGCTATTCTCGCCTTCGCCAAAATGGGCTATGCCGCAGAGCATCGGTCTGCGGCACCCACCCGCGCCGCGGGGCAACCAATCGATCTCCAGAATAGGGACGCCAGAAATGCCGGAAAAAACGCTGAGGCAGCGGGCCATGCAGGGCGACCAGGTGCTGGGCGCCATGGTGTTCGAGTTCTTTTCGCCGGGCATCGCCCAGATCCTGAAGCTCGCCGGCTGCGAGTTCGTGCTCTACGACATGGAGCACACCGGCATGAGCCTCGAGACGCTCAAGGTCCAGGTTGCGGCCTGTCGTGGGCTCGGGGTGGCGCCGATGGTCCGGGTGCCGCGGGGCGAATACCACTTCCTGGCCCGGGCGCTCGATGTCGGGGCGCAGGGGCTGATGATCCCGATGGTCGAGAGCGAGGCGCAGGCCAAGGCGATCGTCGAGGCAACGCATTATCCGCCGAAAGGACGGCGCGGCGCGGCGTTCGGCTTCCCGCATGACGATTACGAGCCGGGCAATCCGCTCGACAAGATCAGGGTTGCTGACGATCGCAATGTCATCATTGCCCAGATCGAGACGGAGCGCGGGCTCGCCGCCGTGGAGGAGATCGCGGCGGTCGATGGAATCGACGTGCTCTGGGTCGGGCACTTCGATCTGACCAATTTTCTCGGCATCCCCGGTCAGTTCGATCATCCGAAGTTCCTCGATGCCATCAAGCGGGTGGTCGCAGCGGCCCGGAAGTACGATAAGGGCCTTGGCTTCATGCCAACGGACGAGCAGTGGGCCGAGGAGTTCAAGGGGCATGGTTTCAACATGCTGGCCGCCGGCACCGACCAGGCGATCGTGCTGGCGGGCTACAGGAGGATCCTGCAGGCGGTCGGGGGTAAGGCATGACGTTCAGGGTCGGCGTCTTCAGCGACCTGCGCGATTCCCGCGGGGAGCCGATCTTCGGCCGGAAGCCGCTCCATATTTTCGATCAGCCCGGGATCAGTTGGGAATGGGTCGAGGGCGGCTATCCCGAGATCACCCCGGAGATCGCCGCCAAGTACGACGCGCTGCACATCAATCTGCAGCGCGTGACCGAAAACTCCGTTTCCGGTTCCGGTCGCCGGGTGAAGATCTTCGCTCGTAATGGCGTTGGGTACGATACGGTCGACGTGGCTGCCTGCACCCGCAACGGCGTGCTCGTCACCAATACGCCGTTGGCCGTACGCCGGCCGGTTGCCGTGGCCGCGCTCACGCTCGTGTTCGCCCTCGCCGGCCGGCTGTTCGAGAAAGATGAGCTGGTTCGCACGAACCGCTGGAATGACCGTAACGACTTCATGGGCTACGGTCTGACCACGCGCACACTCGGCCTCATCGGTGCGGGCAGCATCGGCCAGGAGATCATGCGGCTGGCCAAGCCGTTCTTCGGCCGGATGATCGCAGCCGACCCGTTCGTCGACGCCGGAACGGTGTCCGCGCTCGGTGCGGAGCTGCTGCCGTTCGACGACGTCATGCGCCAGTCGGATTTCGTGGTCGTCTGCTGCCTGCTGACGCCAGAGACCCGGCATCTGATCGATGCGCGTGCGCTCAGCCTGATGAAGCCGACTGCGTTCTATCTCAATGTCGGCCGTGGTCCGATCCACGACGAGGCAGCACTGGTGGCAGCCTTGCGGGGAGGCCAGATCGCCGGGGCGGGGCTCGACGTGACGGAGGTGGAGCCGCTCCCGGCCGACAGTCCGCTCATCGGGCTGAAGAACACGATCCTCACCCCCCATGCGCTCTGCTGGACGGATGAATGCTTTGAGGACATCGCGACGACGGCGTTGACATCCATTGTCGATGCGCTCAATGGCAGGCGGCCCAAGCATCTGGTCGATCCAGAGGCTTGGCAGAACCGATAATCAGACTGGCCCAAATGCGGGCAGAGGAGAAGCGACCCCGATGTCGGCATCACTGAGCGAAATTCGCGAGAAGCTGTTCACCTCCGTGCTGTCCGACTGCCTCGATGCGGTCGGCGTCATGAACCAAGCGCTCCCTTCCCGTATCCGGCCACTCGACGACAATCTCGTCATGGCCGGCCGGGCCCGCACGGCCGCATTCATGGAGGTCTATCACCACGATGTCGGGGGCAACCCTTATGAGCTGGAGATCCAGCTCGTCGACAGCCTGAAGCCAGGCCATATTCCGGTGTTCGCCTGCTCCAACCCGAACCGCGTCGCGCCCTGGGGCGAGCTGCTCTCGACCGCCGCACAGGTCCGCGGCGCGGCCGGCGCCTTGATGGACGGCTGCACGCGCGATGTGAAGGCTATCCGCGCGATGGGCTTTCCCGTGTTCCATGGCGGCATCGCACCGCTGGACAGCAAGGGCCGGGCCCGGATCATGGCCGTTGATGTGCCGATCGAATGCGCAGGTGTTCGCGTGGAGCCCGGCGATCTCGTCTTTGGCGATGCCGACGGTGTGGTGGTCATCCCGAAGCGGGTTGAGGCGGAGGTGTTGAGACTTGCGTTCGAGAAGGTCGAGGGCGAGCACAGCACCCTGGAGGCGCTGAAGTCTGGTGAAAAGCTCGGCGACGTATTCGCGCGGCACGGCATCCTCTGATGTCTTCGCTGCGCCGCACGCGAAAGCGCCTATTAGTGCTGCAGTGCAAGATAATCAGAATGAAAATTGTCGAAACTGGTGCCCTTGCGAAGAAAATTGACTTGCTCGGGTGCTCTGACGTCAGATGACGTGTATTCCGGGGGACAAATCATCCTAATTTTGAAGGACTGTCATGCCCGCCAGAGCTTGCCATAAGCAGGCCGGGATAACTAAGTTGAGCTTGACCAGTAGGGGCCGCACCCATGGCCATGGCTCGGGGCTCGAGCGACTGGAGAATGGAGTTCCTATGCCGCAAGGCAACGCCGCTGTGCGCACTCGGAGCCGGGGCATAGCTCCGACGGATATCACCAATCCGCAGTATTTCCACAAAGTCGTAGACTGTCAGTGGGCGTGCCCCAGTCATACTCCTGTTCCGGAGTACATCAGGTTGATCGCTCAGGGCCGCTATGCAGCGGCCTATATGTTGAATTGGGAATCGAACGTCTTTCCCGGAATCCTTGGCCGGGTCTGTGATCGGCCCTGTGAGCCGGCCTGCCGTCGGGGCCGGGTCGAGGAGAAGCCCGTCGCGATCTGCCGGCTGAAGCGCGTAGCCGCCGACTACAAGGGCGACATCGACGCTTTCCTTCCGGAGATCCCCAAGGAGAAGAACGGGAAGCGTATCGCCCTGCTCGGCGCCGGCCCCGCTTCGCTGACGGTTGCGCGCGACCTGATGCCGCTCGGCTATACTTGCGTGCTGTTCGAGAAGGACCCGCACGGCGGCGGCCTGATGCGAACAAACATCCCTTCCTTCCGCTTGCCGGCCAACGTCCTCGATGAGGAGGTGAACCGTATTGTCGACTTCGGCGTGGAAACACGCTTCGGCCACGAAGTGACAAGTCTCAAGGCCGTGCTCGATGAGGGCTTCGATGCCGTGTTCGTCGGCACCGGGGCGCCGAAGGGCAAGGATCTCGACGTTCCCGGCCGCAAGGAAGCGGCGGCTAACATTCACATCGGCATCAACTTTCTGACCTCGGTGGCCTTCGAGCACGTCCACCGCATCGGCCGCCGGGTGGTGGTGATCGGCGGCGGCAATACGGCCATGGACTGCTGCCGGACGGCCCTGCGTCTCGGCGCCGACGACGTCAAGGTGACGGTCCGCTCTCCGCGAAAGGACATGAAGGCGTCGGATTGGGAGATCGAGGATGCCGAGCGCGAGGGCGTTCCGATCCTCGACAATCACAACCCGAAGGAGTTCATCGTCGAAGGCGGGCGGCTCGCCGGCGTGCGCTTCGAGAAGATGCGCGCCGAGTATGTCGACGGCCGCCGTAAGCTGATCCCAACGGGCGAGGAAGTCGTGATCCCGTGCGATGACGTCCTGATGGCCATCGGCCAGGAGAACGCCTTTCCCTGGATCGAGCGCGACATCGGGCTGGAGTTCGACCGCTGGGGCCTGCCGAAGCTCGACCCTGCGACTCACCAGTCCACGCTGCCCGGGGTCTTCTTCGGCGGCGACGCGGCCTTCGGCCCGAAGAACATCATC
>JAEVZQ010000095.1 GCA_023392135.1 Pseudomonadota bacterium
ACCACGTCGCGCTTGTGCTCGACGAGGCGCTTGGCCTTCTCGATCACCATCTCGCTCACCTGTACGTGGCGGGTCGGCGGCTCGTCGAAAGTCGAGGAGATCACCTCGCCCTTCACCGAGCGCTGCATGTCCGTCACCTCCTCGGGCCGCTCGTCGATGAGCAACACGATGAGATAGCACTCGGGGTGGTTGGTCGTGATCGAGTGGGCGATGTTCTGCAACAGCACCGTCTTGCCGGTCCGCGGCTGGGCGACGATGAGGGCGCGCTGGCCCTTGCCCATGGGCGCGACGATGTCGATGACCCGGGCCGAGAGATCTTTAATCGTCGGGTCCTCGATCTCCATCTTCAGCCACTGCGTCGGATAAAGCGGCGTCAGGTTGTCGAAGTGGATCTTGTGTCGACCCTTGTCGGGATCTTCGAAGTTGATCTTGTTGACCTTCAGAAGAGCGAAGTAGCGCTCGCCTTCCTTCGGGCTGCGGATCTGCCCCTCGACCGTATCGCCCGTGCGTAGTGCAAAGCGGCGGATCTGGGAGGGAGAGACGTAGATGTCATCGGGGCCGGGCAGATAGTTCGCGTCGGGCGAGCGCAGGAAGCCGAAGCCATCCTGCAGCACCTCGACAACGCCGGTGCCGGTGATTTCGATCTCTTTGCCTGCCAACTGCTTCAGGACGGCGAACATCAGCTCCTGCTTGCGCATGGTGCTGGCGTTCTCCACCCCGTGTTCCTCGGCAAAGCTCAGGAGCTCGGTGGGAGATTTGGATTTCAGGTCTTGCAGTTTCAGTTCAGTCATCGAGTGACTCCGACCGGCACGGGTATGAGGCGGGCGAGAGGTTTCAACCGGGCCGAATGTAGAAAGTGGGAGTTGGGCGCAGATGGGCGCCAAATGTGCGGTCAACCAGGAGATGTGGGAAATCCGGGTAGCGGACCGGCAAACCTCTCAGCTGCCGGCGACCGTCGTTCGAACAGTATATAGCAGATCACCGAGGGCAGAAAAAGATCTCTTCACGCGGTGCCTGTTAAAAAGGCTTGACGACCACCAGGATGACGATCGCGATCAACAGTACGGTCGGCACCTCGTTGATGATGCGATAGAAGCGCTGGTCGTGACGGTTGCGGTCCTCGGCGAAATGCTTGCGCCAGATGGCAAGCGCGTGGTGCAGTGACGTAAGGGCGACGACCAGAACGAACTTCGCGATCAGCCAGCCATCCATGTACATGCCCCAGGCCCACGCGAGGTAGGGTCCGGTGATCCAGACCACGATCGAGGCCGGGTTCATGATCACCCTGAGCAGGCGCCGCTCCATGACCTTGAAGGTTTCCGACTGCTCGGAGCCAGGCTTCGTGGCCGCGTGGTAGACGAACAGGCGCGGCAGATAGAACATCCCTGCCATCCAGGCGATAACGCTGATGATGTGGAGTGCCTTGACCCAAAGCTCCACGAAGCACCTCCCAGCTAGCTGCGAACGAGCTCGACAAGGCGAGCCACGTTCTCAGGTGGTGTCTGCGGGACGATCCCGTGGCCGAGGTTGAAGATGAACGGCCGGCCCTGCATCGCTGTCAGAATCTGGCGGACGCGGGTCTCCAGCGCCTCCCCGCCTGAAACCAGCAGCAGGGGATCGAGATTGCCCTGCACGACCACGTCCTCGGCGTCAGCGAGCGCCGCCATGCCCTCGAGCGACATGGCGGTGTCACAGCTCACACCATCAACGCCCGTCTCGCGAACGTACCGCGCGGTCTTCTCGCCGACGGCCCTCGGAAAGCCGATGACAGGGATCTCCGGATGGTGGGCCTTGAGGTCGCGCACGATCCGTCGGGTCGGTGCAATGACCCAGCGATCGAACTGGTCATCAGGGAGGCTTCCCGCCCAACTGTCGAAGATCTGAATCGCGTCGGCGCCCGCCGTAATCTGGCCGATGAGATATCTAACCGAGACCTCCGTCACGATGTCGATCAGGCGCGCGAAGGCCTCAGGGTCGCGGTATGCCATCAAGCGGGCCTCGGCCTGATCGGGCGATCCGCGCCCGCCGACCATATAGGTCGCCACCGTCCAGGGCGCGCCGCAGAAGCCGATCAAGGCCACGTCTCGAGGCAGCGCCGCCCTCGTCTCCAGGACCGTCTTGTGCACGGGAGCGAACTTCGATCCCACCTGCAACTCGTCGAGCCGCTCGATGTCCTCCGCTGATCGGACAGGCTCGAGCCGGGGTCCCTCGCCTTCGACGAAGGTGACGTGCTGTCCCAACGCATGCGGGACGACGAGGATATCCGAAAACAGGATGGCCGCATCGAAATGAAAGCGGCGAATAGGTTGCAGAGTCACCTCTGATGCCAGGTTCGAGTTGTAGCAGAGGTCCAGGAAGCCACCTGCTTGCTGCCTTACAGCGCGGTATTCCGGCAGATAGCGGCCAGCCTGCCGCATCAACCATATTGGAGGACTTGGTGGAGACTGCCGTGCGAACGGCATGAGGAAGGGACAGGTTCTGGCGCGCTCGGAGAGCGTCTGCGTGATATCCCGCATTATCTCTTTCTCAGATAATGAGATTGAAGACTCTTGCTGTTTTGACTCTTAGCCCTGCGGATGTCGGTAATTATCGCGTTGTGCCCGGCTACCCACAGGCTACTCCGGAACCGGGATGCGCCCGACAAGATTTGGTGTGATCGCGAGCGCGTGGCTACTAGGCTCGACAACGGCGTTGTGAGTCAACGCGTTCCGCTGTCGCTCACCGTCCCGATCTGGGTGAACCAGTTGTTGAAACGCTTCCCGCGAGGTGTGCACAATGCACGGGATCCACGCCACTGGACAACAGTAGCCGATCCAAGGCGGATGGGGTCGCCGGTGGATCGTTTTGTGGATGGATGACAGCTCCGCCGTCGTGATCGAGGAGCCGCTTCCGCCGGCGTGCATAACCGGAGACTTTGTCCACAGATGGCCCACCGCCTGCCGAGCTACTTCCACTTGCATCTCGTGTCAGATTCAACCGGTGAGACGCTGACCACGATCGCCAAGGCAGCTTCGGTGCAATACGCCCAGGTCCGCCCGATCGAGCACGTCCATCCGCTGGTTCGCACCGGGCGACAGCTGGATCGCGTCCTGCAGGAGATCACCTCCGCCCCGGGGATCGTTCTCTATACGATCGTCAATCGCGAGCTGACCGAGCGGCTCGAAAAACGGTGCCGGGAGCTGGCGATCCCGTGTCTCTATGTTCTCGAGCCGATTATGAAAGTGTTCGAGAGCTATCTCGGGGAGCCGCAGACGCCGATCGTGGCCGGCCAGCACGTCCTCGACGCCGACTACTTCCGGCGCATCGATGCTCTCAACTTCTCCATGGCCCACGACGATGGCCAGCTCCCGGATGACCTCAACCAAGCCGATATCATCATTCTGGGTATATCGCGCACGTCGAAGACACCGACCAGCATCTACCTGGCACAGCGCGGCTACAAGACGGCCAATGTCCCGATCGTGCCGCAGATCCCGTTTCCTGAACCCCTGACCCAGCCGCATTCGGCGTTCGTGGTCTGCCTGGTGGCCAGCGTCGACCGCATCGCCGAGATTCGACGGAACCGCGTCCGTCTCATGAGCGATCGCAATCTCGAGGATTACGTCGATCGCGAGCAGATCGCCCAGGAGCTGACCCACTCGCGCCGGATTTGTGCGCGCCACGGCTGGCCGGTCATCGATGTGACGCGGCGGTCGGTCGAGGAGACGGCCGTCACGATACTCAAGCTCTACCAGAGCCGCCAAGCCGAGAGAGAGAACCTGGCAGAGGAAAATGATGGCTGAGTCCGCCGACTATCCTGAGATCGTTCTGGCTTCTGCCAGCCCGACGCGGCAGCGGCTCCTGACGGCTGCCGGCATTCCGTTCAAGGCGATCGCCGCATGTGTGGATGAAGCAGTCATTCGAGAAACATTGACCGCCGATGGGGCGGAAGTCGATCCTGCCGACATGGCGGAAGTGCTGGCGCGCGCCAAGGCGGAGGATGTCAGTGCAAGACATCCTGGATCCCTCGTGATCGGGGCCGATCAGGTGCTGTCGTGCGGGGGCGAGCTGTTCACCAAGCCCGGGACGATGGCCCGCGCGCGGGATACGCTTCTGGCCCAGCGGGGACGCGCGCATCAGTTGCCCACTGCCGTCGTCATCGCCGAGGACGGCGAAACCGAATGGGTGCATGTCGAAACCGCCGACCTGTGGATGCGCAACTTCTCGCCAGCTTTCGTCGGGCGCTATCTGGCCGAGACCGATGACGATATTCTGGGCTCGGTGGGAGCCTATCAGATCGAGGGACGGGGCATTCAGCTGTTCGAGCAGATCGAAGGCGACTACTTCGCTATCCTCGGCCTGCCAATGCTTCCCCTGCTCAGAGAGCTGCGGGTGCGCAGAGCCATTCCGGATTGAATCGAGCCAGCGCAGGATAAGCATCCGACATGATCGTCATAGGTGTGACTGGTTCGATCGGCATGGGCAAGTCGACCATAGCCGAGCGCTTTCGCCAGCTCGGTGTGCCGGTCTGCGATGCCGATGCCCTCGTTCACAAGCTTTATGAGGGAGAAGCTGTCGCCCCTATCGAGGCTGCCTTTCCCGGCACGACGTCCGGCGGCAAGGTCGATCGCACAAAGCTCGGTCAGGCTGTACTCGGTGATCCATGTGGGCTGAAGAGACTGGAATCCATCGTGCATCCGCTGGTGCAGGCAGCCGAGCGTGAGTTCCTTCGCGATGCTGCCGAGCAGGCTGCCAGAATGTCCGTGCTCGAAATTCCTCTTCTGTTCGAAACCGGCGGCGATGCGCGGGTGGATGTGACCGTTGTGGTGAGTGCTCCTGCGGAGATCCAGCGAAAGCGTGTCCTGCAGCGGCCCGGCATGACCGCTGCGAAGCTCGAAGCCATTCTCGCCCGCCAGATGTCGGACGCGGAAAAGCGGCGGCGCGCCGATTTCGTTGTGGATACTTCGGGCTCCATTGCAGAAAGCTATGCGCAGGTCGATGCTATCGTCGCTGCGCTGCAGAATCGCGGAGGCACAGCCTATCAGCAGTTCTGGAGCTGACGAGGGATGGCCATTGAGCGGGCCGGGGGGCCAGCAGGATGCTGCGAGAGATCGTGCTCGACACGGAAACGACGGGACTCGACGCAAGGCGGGGAGATCGGCTGATCGAGATCGGGTGCCTGGAGCTTGTGAACCGCATTCCTTCCGGGCGTGAGTTTCATCGTTTCATCAATCCGGAAGACCGCGACGTCCATCCCGATGCGGAAGCCGTCCACGGAATTTCAAACGACTTTCTAAGAGACAAGCCTCCGTTCTCAGCCGTGGTCGATGAATTTCTGGATTTCGTCCACGACGCGGCGCTGGTCATTCACAATGCCAGCTTCGATATGGGCTTCATCAACATGGAGCTCGAGCGTGTCGGCCGGCAGCCGATCATGATGGATCGCGTCGTCGATACGCTTGCGTTGGCGCGCCGGAAGCACCCGGCCGGTCCCAACAGCCTCGACGCACTCTGCAAGCGATATGGGATCGACAACTCGAAGCGCGTCAAGCACGGCGCCCTGATGGACTCCGAGCTGCTGGCGGAAGTCTACATCGAGCTTCTGGGTGAGCGGCAGGCGACGCTCGTGCTGGGTCAGGAAAGCGTGTCGGCCGCGCGGTCCAGTGCCCGTCGCACTTACGCCGCGCGTCCGCGCCCTGCGCCCTTGCCGCCACGCCTAACGCCCGAAGCGGAAGAACTGCATCGGGCGTTCATTGAAACCTTGGGCCAGGATGCCATCTGGCGCCGCTACATGGCTGCCGCGAAGGACGAGAGCTGAACTTCGCAGCTCTTTTCTAGGACTTTGAAGCCGGGTTCTGCGCCGGCTGCGTCTGCTGCTGGGCCTGCTGTTTGCGCCGGACATACAAGCTGCCGAAGTCGATGGGGTCCAGCAGCAGCGGTGGAAATCCGCCTTCGCGTGTCAGATCGGCGGCGAGCCGGCGGAGAAATGGGAACAGCAGCAACGGGCAATTGATGAGCAGAAAAGGCTCCAGAGCCTGCTGGGGCGCATTCTCGATCTTGAACAGCCCCGCATAGATGAGCTCGAGATCATAGATCACGCCGGATTTGTAGCAGGCGCTCGCTTTGAACTCGAGGGCGCTCTCGAAGACGTCCTTGCCGACGGTCTTCGCGTTGACGTTGACCTCAAGCTGCAGG
>JAEVZQ010000139.1 GCA_023392135.1 Pseudomonadota bacterium
GTCCTGGCACGCGTCCGCGCCGTCCTGCGCCGGTCCGCTGGAGCATCGGACGCCGCAGCAGCGGTGGCCCGTGGGATAGATCTCGACACCCTCACCTTCGCCGGCTGGAAGCTCAGTCCCGCCAAACGGGAGCTGCAGCAGCCCTGCGGCACACCCTGCGACCTGACGACCAGCGAGTTCGACCTTTTGGTGCTCCTGGCGAACAATGCCAACCGTGTCCTGTCGCGGGACCAGATCATGGACAAGCTGAAGGGTCACGACTGGACGCCCTACGACCGCACCATAGACAATCTCATCGTGCGGCTCCGGCGCAAGCTAGAGCCCGACCCCGAGCGTCCGACGCTCATCAAGACCGTGCGCGGGGTCGGCTATACCCTGACGGCTGATGTCGTGCAGGGGCGCAAATAACTCCGGACGCGTCCACGTTCAGCGCACCCCGAGCTTCTTCTGCAGGCTGGTGGACGAGGTGGTGTACTGGAACAGCAGCTTCCGGTCCGGATAGACGTACTTGTGCGCCTGCTGGGCCATCAATGCCGCCTCGTGGAAGCCCGACAGAATGAGCTTCAACTTGCCCGGATAAGTATTGATGTCGCCGATGGCGAAAATGCCCTTTTCGCTGGTCTCGAACTTCTCGGTGTCGACCGGGATCAGGTTTTCATGCAGGTTCAGGCCCCAGTTGGCGATCGGCCCGAGCTTCATGGTCAGGCCGAAGAACGGCAGCATGCGGTTGCAGGGGAGCTGCTCCGCGCCGCCCTTCGTCCGGATCGTGACAGCCTCCAGCCAGCCGTCCGTGCCGTGCAGCGCCTGGAGCTGGCCGATCTTGAGTTGCATGGCGCCTTCCGCCACCAGGGCCCGCATCCGCTCCACGGAATGAGGCGCACCGCGGAACTCATCGCGCCGGTGGAGCAGCGTGAGGCTCTTCGCCAGCGGTTGCAGGTTCAGCGTCCAGTCGAGTGCCGAGTCGCCGCCACCGACGATCAGCAGATCGGTGCCTGCAAAATCCTGCATGCGGCGCACTGCGTAGTACACCGACTTGTTCTCGTAGCTCTCGATGCCATCGAGCGGCGGACGCTTGGGTGTGAACGAGCCACCGCCCGCTGCGATGACCACCACCCGAGCGATGAACGCCGTCCCGCCGTCGGTCTTCAGGAGGAAACGGTTATCCGGCAAGCGATCCAGCTCATCGAGGCGCTCGCCCAGGTGAAAAGTGGGACTGAACGGCTTGATCTGCTCGAGCAGTTGATCCGTCAGCTGCTGGCCGGTGACAACCGGCAATCCCGGGATGTCATAGATCGGCTTGTCGGGATAAAGCTCGGCACACTGTCCGCCAGGCTTGTCGAGAATGTCGATGACGTGCGCTTTGATGTCGACGAGGCCCAACTCGAACACGGCGAAGAGGCCGACCGGGCCCGCTCCGATGATGACGCAATCCGTCTCGATCGGCTCAGAGCCGAAGCTGCCCTGGTTCGTTGCGTCCTGTTGCACTTCCTCGCTCCCGATCATCTGCGTTCGATGCCGGCTCCTCGCGTACATCAGAACGCCAGTGTGCCGCCCGCCATCGCCCCCGTGACAATCGCGCCCGAACTATGCCGCGTTGAGCGTCAGAACTGCTTCTCAGGCACTCGCACGACGAGGCCTTCCAAATCTTCCGTCACCTTGATCTGGCAGCTCAGGCGGCTTTCCTCGCGAACATCGAAGGCGAAATCCAGCATATCCTCCTCCATCTGGGAGGCCTCGCCCGTTTTGTCACGCCATTCGGGGTCGACGTAAACGTGGCAAGTGGCGCAGGCGCAAGCGCCACCACACTCGGCCTCGATGCCGGGCACGAGATTGAGCTTGGCCGCCTCCATGACGGTCATGCCAGGTGTCGCATCGACGACCTGCTGAGACCCATCCGGCTGGACGAATGTGATCTTGACCATACGTGCGTCATGCTCCCTGGCAGCGTGTGTTCAAGTGCGTCAGCTGAAGTTCGGGACCGGTGATGACGACGCACTCCCGGGTATTCCAGCGTGGAGCCGCCTCGCGCCCTGCCTCGCGACCGTCGTAAGCGGCGAATTGATAGACACGTGGGGTTACGAATTCAAGCGCGCTGCCGACGCAGGCCGATTCCCGGCGCGCCAGGTGGACATGAGGCGCGGGGATGCAGGGCAGCCCGCCGCTGGCGGGCGTCGCTATACGAAGTGCTCAGGCGAGCGCGCGGCGACTCGTTGTGAAACGCTGAATGCGTCCGACCGCCGCCTCCAGCCGGGTGACCAGCTCGCGCCGCTCGCGCTCGGGCGCCGCTGCGATTTCTGCCAGCTCGGCGCCCTTCGCTACTTCCCATGCGCCGATCGCCCGTGCCGACCCCTTCAGGCTGTGCGCCGCATCCCGCCATGACCTCTCGCTGCCTGCATCGCGGAGCGCTGCGAGCAGGACAGGCGCATGTCTGCAGAATAGCTCCAGAACCTCCCGCTCCAGCATCGCATCGCCAAGGGTGTAGCGGCGCAGATGATCGAAATCGATCGGCGCCCGGCGCGCCAGGTCGATCGCGCGCGAGCTTACTGATTCGTGTTGCGTATCCGACCTTGTCACTTTCAGCGCCCTCGGATGCCAGTCGATGCCCGGATGAGCAGGCTCCGCCATCACGGCCTCCCCAGGAAAGAGATACTCACTCGCAACAGAACAGAAGCTTACCAGTAGAGCGAATAAGCTCCGGTATTCGCAAAGTTGCGCTATTTACAGGATATCTCAACCACTTGATTACCATCGCATCATCAGTCCTCCATCGTTTCGCCCAAAATGCGAACTACCCACGGTTGGAGGGTGAGACCGTGGCGAACCAGTAACGCCTTGAACGGCATGCGTTGAGAAAATGCCATCTAGGCCTTGCCCGGCGTATGCACTAGTGTCCCGATTCCGAAGCTCGCCAGCCTCACGGCCAGGATCGGGAACGAGCTTCGATATCGTATGGAGGGCACTGGATCATCGGTTTGCTAGTCTGGTTCAAATCGAAAATTTTCGCTCGGGACACGTGCCGACGGCACTAGCGAATTCCTCGATCATCAGACTAGACAAGTGCAGGTGGGGGCGCCTTCGGGCGCGAGGGGACGTCGGACAATTGAATGGCTCAGGACCCGAAGGTCAAACGGGACAAGGCACCTGACTTGTCTCTGGTCGGCTCGACACCGGCTGTGCCGAAACGAGCCGCCTCGGATACCAACAAATCAGCTCCTCCTGGTCCGCCTCCGCTGCCGCCGTCTGCCATGAGCGGGACCGGCGCTGCCGCATCGGCAGTTCGCGTCGAGCAGGGCCGTAACGAGCCCATTCCACTGCCCGCACCGCCCTCTGCCGATGCAAAGCCCGACAAGCAGTCGGAGTTGAAGCCCGCGGACAAAGCAGACGCGAGCCAGGACAGCGGCCGCAAAATCACCCCACCTCCGCCACCACCGACGTCCGGACAGACTCCGTCGACTGTCGATTCCGCCAAGGTTGTGCGCCCCCTGAAGCTTTCTGAGCTGCAGAGGCGGCACGAGCCAGCTCGGCCGCCTGAGAACGCCTCCCCCGTCAAGCCGCAATCCGGGCCGCCGAATGGGAGGGCCCCAGAGCCGCCCAGACCGGCGGCGAAGGAGCCAGAGCGCAAGGCTCTCGCCCAACCCCAACAAGCTCCCAATCCACCGCCCGGTCCAGCGGCTGCGCCACAGACTGAGAGTCCGGGCGGCGAGGAGGCAGCCGACCGCCGGCCGGCCCGCCGGCGCCCGGCCGGTCCTTCGCGCGCGCGCATCGCCGCCAACGACGACATGCCGTCGATCGGTGGCCTGATCTATGCTCTCAACGAGCGGCCCTCCAACAAGCCATTCGTGTATGCGGCCGCGGCTAGCGGCGTGTGGGCAGCCATCGCCATCGCGTTCGCGTGGGCCTTCATCAGCCGCGAGCTGGCCGACGCAACGGGGTTCATCGACGCGATCGGCCGTCCGGCAACCATTACGGCTTTCGCGACAGTTGTCGGACCCGTCGCGCTGTTCTGGTTCCTGGCGCTCCTCGTTTGGCGCACGGAGGACCTTCGCCTGCGCTCGACCGCCATGACGGAGGTCGCCGTTCGGCTCGCCGAGCCGGACCGCATGGCCGAGCAGTCGATCGCCTCTCTGGGCCAGGCGGTACGGCGGCAGGTGTCGTTCATGAACGATGCCGTCTCTCGCGCGCTTGGCCGCGCAGGTGAGCTGGAAGCGTTGGTTCATAACGAGGTGACGGCGCTCGAGCGGTCCTATGAGGACAACGAACGCAAAATCCGCAGCCTCATTCAGGAATTGTCGGGTGAGCGGAACGCACTGCTCAACACCACCGACCGAGTCAACGACGCCCTGAAGAGCATTGCCGGCGAAGTGCCGGTGCTGATCGAGAAGCTGTCCAACCAGCAGGTCAAGCTGGCCACCATCATCGAGGGGGCGGGCCAGAACCTGACGGCGCTCGAGACGGCGCTTTCCGAGCAGACCGGCAGGCTGGAGCACACGCTCGGCTCGCGGACCCAGGACATGCAGACCGTTCTGCACGAGTATACCGCAGCGCTCGGCTCGGCACTCGGCAACCGCACGGAGCAGATGCAGGCCGTGCTCGAGCAGTACACCGCCTCCTTCGGCGAAGCGCTCTCCGGCCGCTCGCAGGAGATGCAGGCGCTGTTCGAGGACTACAAGAAGTCCATTGAAAGCTCGCTCGTCAATCGCACCGAGAATTTGCAGACGGTGTTCGAGGAATACGCGCGTGCTCTCGACTCGACGCTTGCAAACCGGGCGCAGGCCCTCGACATGCAGCTCGTGGAACGCACGGCGGCCCTCGACCAGGCTTTCAACGAGCGCCTCAAGGTCTTCGACGAGTCGATTCTGCGCTCGACGATGGTCATCGACAGCGCCATCGGCGAGAAGACGGAGGCCCTCACCAAGGCTCTCGAGAACCACGCCCACGGGTTGCGCGACACACTGGGTCAGCAGGCGATCGAGCTCGACGAAACATTGATGCAGGGCATTGCCGCCGTTCGCCGTACCAGCGAGAACATCACGCGCCAGTCCGTGAAGGCCATCGAGGGGCTGGCGGGCCAGTCCGAGATGCTGAAGAGCGTCTCGGAGAACCTGCTCGCCCAGATCCACAGCGTCACCAACAGGTTCGAGAGCCAGGGGCAGTCCATCATGCTGGCTGCCAACTCCCTCCAAACGGCCAATTACAAGATCGACGCGACGCTGCA
>JAEVZQ010000170.1 GCA_023392135.1 Pseudomonadota bacterium
ATCGGAGCCCGCCTGTGAGATCGCGCGCAACGTGCTCGAGCAGCTCTACGCGCGCGTCGCGCGCGGCGAGCAGGTCGGGCCAGGCGATTTCGACGGCCTGATCCGGCACGGGCGGGAGGAAGCCCCCGGCAAGTCGCCGGACGGCCAGGCTCAGATTGCGACCAGGCGGCGCGTCATCAAGGCACGCACGCCGACGCAGAGCCAGTACATCCGCGGCCTGGAGGGCACGGATCTGGTGTTCGGACTGGGCCCGGCCGGCACCGGGAAAACGTATCTCGCAGTCGCCTACGCCGCGTACTGCCTCGAACGGGGCCTTGTCGAACGCATCATCCTCTCCCGTCCTGCGGTCGAAGCAGGCGAGCGCCTGGGATTCCTGCCCGGCGACATGCGCGAGAAAGTCGACCCTTACCTGCGCCCGCTATATGACGCTCTTTACGATGTGCTTCCGCCCGAGAAGGTGGAGCGAGACCTCGAAACGGGCGTAATCGAGATTGCGCCGCTGGCCTTCATGCGTGGCCGTACCCTCGCCAATGCCTATATCATCCTTGACGAGGCGCAGAATACGAGCAGCATGCAGATGAAGATGTTTCTCACCCGCCTCGGTGAGAACTCGAAGATGGTCATAACTGGCGACCCGAGCCAGATCGACCTGCCTGCCGGCCAGAGGTCCGGGCTGGAGGAAGCAGTGAAGCTGCTGGCAGGTATTCAGGGGATCGAGGTGGTCCGGTTCTCGTCCTCGGACGTGGTGCGGCGGGATCTAGTCGCACGGATCGTTGAGGCTTATGATCGGAGCCAGGCTGCAGAAGCCAAGCGCGAACGACATGAATGAGACATTCGAGACACTGATCGGCGAGCCGCCTTCCGATGGCGGCGATGATGATCCAGAGCCTCCTAGACGGTTGCAGCTCGATATCATCATCGAAGACGGCAACTGGGGCGCCTTTGCGCCGGTCGAGGAAGCATTTGGCGAGGTAGCCGACGCCGTTGCGCGACGGCTGGACCTCGAGCCCGCGGAAGCCGCCATTGCGCTGAGCTCTGATGCGCGTGTTCAGGCCCTCAACCGGACGTACCGCGGCAAGGACAAACCCACCAACGTTCTTTCATTTCCCGCGGGCGCGGATGGCCTGCCGCCCGGATCGCGGCGGCACCTCGGCGACATCGTGCTTGCAGCAGAAACCGTCGCCCGGGAAGCCGCGGCCGAGGGTAAGCCGCTACGCCACCATGTGCAGCATCTTGCCGTCCACGGGCTGCTCCATCTGCTCGGCTACGACCATGAGACCGGGCCGGAAGCTGCCGGGATGGAGGCGCTCGAGGTCGAGATCCTCGAGCAGTTGGGCGTTCCGGATCCATACGCCCCCAAAGCACTTGAAACGTAAGAGATCAACCCGTTGAGCATTATGAGCATCGACGTCGACCCATCCAGAAGCGAACAGAAATCTGACGAGGGAAGTGAAGGCCAGAGTTGGTTCTCCAGCTTGAAGGGCCTGCTGCGCCTCTCCGGAGCCCCGACCTTCCGTGATGCGCTCGAGGAAGCGCTGAAGACCGGAACCAAGGCCGAGGACGCCTTCAGCACTGAGGAGCGCAGCATGATGCTGCGGCTGCTCCATTTCGGGCGGCTGCGGGTCGATGACGTCATGGTCCCCCGCGCAGATATCATTGCGCTCGACGAGAGCGAGACGCTCGGCGAATTGCTCGCGACCTTCGAGGAGGCTGGTGTCTCGCGCATTCCGCTCTACCACGAGACGCTCGACGACCTGCGCGGCATGGTTCACATCAAGGACCTGATGAGCTGGCTGTTCGCCGAAGCGGCTGTCATGTCGGAGGAGCCTGCAAGCGAGGGTGAAACGCAAAGCGGCTCGCAAAAGACCAATGGGCACAACGGAGGCGCCAAGCCGAAGCTGTGCGCGCTCGATTTCACAAGTGTCGACCTGTCACGGCCTCTTGCTCTCGCGAAGCTGCGCCGCCCGGTGCTCTACGTCCCGCCGTCCATGCCGGCGATGAACCTGCTCATCCGGATGCAGACGACGCGCATTCACATGGCTTTCGTGATCGACGAGTACGGCGGCACGGACGGCCTCGTCACGATCGAGGACCTGGTCGAGCAGATCGTCGGCGACATCGAGGACGAGCACGACGAGGCCGAAGAGGCGAACATCGCGCTCGATCCCAAGGCCGGCCTCATCGCCTCCGCACGCACTCCCGTGCACGAGCTGGAGGAATACCTCGACATCAAGCTGCTGCAGAATGACGAGGAAGAGGAGATCGATACTCTGGGCGGCCTCGTGTTCGCGCTCGTGGGCCGGGTGCCGGCGCGCGGCGAGCTTGTGCAGCATCCTTCAGGCATCGAGTTCGAGGTGCTCGATGCCGATGCACGGCGCGTGAACAAGCTGAAGATACACACCGATCGCGCTCAGAAGTCCGGCAACGGCGCAACCCCATCCAGCGGTCACTAAGACCGCATGTCGCGCGCTGGAAGCAGCGGGCCAGCATTACCGCGGGCCAGCTATCGGGCCGGGCTCGGTCAGGTCGCCCGTTGCGTACAGGAGCTGACGGGCTGGAGGCGAGTTGCCGCAGCGTTCGTCAGCGGCGGCCTGTGTGCGCTGGCAATGGCCCCGTTCTTCCTGTGGCCCGTCCTGTTCCTCACCTTCCCCGTTCTCGTGTGGCTGATCGACGGCGCCATCGCACGTGCCGCGAAGGAGCCCGCGCAATCGGACGTTCGGCTTGCAGCCGCTCGCGCGCGCAGCGCTGCCGTGGTCGGATGGTTCTTTGGCGCGGGCTATTTCCTGGCTGGACTGTTCTGGATCGGCGAGGCGTTCTTCGTCGAGGCCGATCGCTTCGCCTGGCTGATGCCATTCGCGGTCATGCTGATGCCGGCTGGACTGGCGCTGTTTTACGCCGCAGCGGCTGCCGCCGCGGCCCTCGTCTGGCGCCCTGGGCTGGTGCGGGTGCTCGCGCTGGCGCTGACCCTTTCTGCAGCCGAGTGGCTGCGCGGGCACATCCTGACCGGCTTTCCCTGGAACGTACTCGGCTACGCGCTGACCTGGCCGCTGCCCCTGATGCAATCGGCCGGACTGTTCGGCATCTACGGCCTGACGCTGCTCGCCGTCCTGATTTTCGCTGTGCCGCTCGTGGCTCTGACCGATATGGCTGCCGGGCAGGGTCGCGTCCGGGCCAGCCTCGCCGCCGCCCTGCTCGCAATCCTGCCATTGCTGCTGGCCTGGGCTTATGGCTCCGCCAGCCTAGCCGAGCCTGCGCCTCCGCCGATCGAGGGTGTGCGCTTGCGGCTCGTGCAGCCGAGCGTGCCCCAGCGCGACAAGTGGCGGCCGGAGCACCAGCGCGACATCTTCCTCGACCACATCAACCTCTCCCAGCGCGCTCCGGACGGCAGCTTCGATGGACTTGCGGGGATCACGCACGTCATCTGGCCCGAGGCCGCCATGCCGTTTCTACCGCTCGACACACCGGAGGCGCTGCAGGCCATAGGAAATATGCTGCCCGAAGGCGCGCGATTGCTTGCAGGTGCGCTGAGGGCTGATGGAGCCGTTTCGCCGACCCAGGATCTCCGGCGCGCGTTCAACAGCCTCATCGCGATCGACTCCGATGGGCGGCCGATGGCGGTCTACGACAAGGTGCACCTCGTGCCCTTCGGGGAATACCTGCCGATGAAACCGCTGCTCGAACGGCTCGGGCTACAGAAGCTCGTCGGCTGGCGCGGAGGGTTCTCGGTCGGAACATCGCCACGACCCTTGTTCGAGGTGTCCGGACTGCCGCCGATGGGTGCCCTCATCTGCTATGAGGCGATCTTTCCGGGCGCGGTCGTCGAGAAAGGCAAGCGCCCACAGGCCCTCATCAATATCACCAACGACGGCTGGTTCGGCGAGACGACCGGTCCGCACCAGCACTTCCACCAGGCGCGCGTCCGGGCCGTGGAGGAAGGCCTGGCGCTCATTCGGGTCGCCAACAACGGGATTACCGGCGTAATCGACGCGAGCGGGCGTGTTCTTGCGAGCCTGGGTCTGAACGCGCGCGGGGTGATCGACACAGATCTCCCGGGGCCGAGGCCGCCTCCGCTCTACGCGCGATTCGGCGATGCCGTGTTCGCAGGTCTCTGGCTGGCTGGTTTTTGCTGGCTGGCCCTGTGGAGAAGAAAATCCACTGCTCACTCAACCGACAGTTCCGGCGCGGCATCGAAATCCTCTCCTTACTCCTCTTGTTCCGGTTGACGGAAGCTTCACCTGCACCTACGAATTGCGCGGGGAAAAGAGTTTTTGTAGCCACAGGGTGGGGAGAAGTAGGGGCATGGCCAGACAAGACAATGCGGTCGCCGATCATGACTTCGAGGTGGTTGAGAAGGGCTCGCGGCGGGCAAACCCGCTGGACCTGCACGTTGGCAGCCGCGTGCGGCTGCAGCGCATGCTGCTCGGAATGAGCCAGGAGAAGCTGGGCGAGCAACTCGGTCTCACCTTCCAGCAGATCCAGAAGTACGAAAAGGGCATCAATCGCATCGGCGCGAGCCGGTTGTTCGAGCTCGCGCGAGTGCTCGGCGTAAGTGTCCAGTTCTTCTACGATGATGCGCCCGGCGCTGCCGGCGAATATCGGTCGCAGGCGCCTTCAGCCGGTGGCCTTGCCGAGCGGGCGGCGGATCGCTATGTGGTCGACTTCCTCAGCAGTCGCGAAGGCGTCGAGCTCAACAAGGCATTCGTGAAAATTTCCGATTCGAAAGTCCGGCGGTCCATCGTCGATCTCGTCCGCACTTTGGCCGGCGAAGAAAAGGAATCCTGAAAACTACGGCGTGACGCAACGGCCCGGAGACCGCCTCCGGGCAACGCGCCAGACGCGGCTTGATTCCCTTCGCAAAGCCTGTAAAGAAGCGCGGCGACCTGCGGCTCCACTCAGTTTGTCGGGGACACTCGTGTCACGCCAATCATACCTGTTCACCAGCGAATCCGTCTCCGAGGGCCATCCGGACAAAGTTTGTGACCGGATCTCCGACGAGATCGTCGACATGTTCTTCCGGGAAGCGCCGAAGGCCGGCGTGGACCCCCGTGATGTCCGAGTGGCGGCCGAGACGCTGGCCACGACCAACCGGGTCGTGATTGCCGGCGAGACCCGCGGCCCTGCGACCATCACCAAGGACCTCGTTGCCCATCTCGCCCGCATGGCGATCCGCGACATCGGCTACGAGCAGGCAGGCTTCCACTGGGAAAAGGCTGCCGTCGAGGTTCTGCTCCATCCGCAGTCGGCCGACATCGCCCAAGGCGTCGATGCTGACGCAGAGAAGGACGAAGGGGCCGGCGACCAGGGCATCATGTTCGGCTACGCCTGCCGGGAGACCCCGGAGCTCATGCCGGCGCCAATCTACTACAGCCACAAGATCCTCGAGGTGCTGGCCGATGCCCGCAAGCGCAAGGAAGGCGATGCGGCACTGCTCGGCCCGGATTCCAAGAGCCAGGTCACGGTCCGCTACGAGGGCGGCAAGGCGGTCGGCGTCACGCAGATTGTCCTATCGACTCAGCATCTCCAGCCGGATCTGACCTCCTCGCAGGTTCGCGAGATCGTTGAGCCCTATATCCGGAGAATCCTGCCCGAGGGCTGGATCGACGCGAGCACGGCTTGGCACGTGAACCCGACGGGCAAGTTCGTGATCGGAGGACCTGACGGCGACTGCGGGCTGACGGGCCGCAAGATCATCGTCGACACGTACGGCGGTGCGGCGCCGCATGGCGGTGGCGCCTTCTCCGGCAAGGACCCGACCAAGG
>JAEVZQ010000318.1 GCA_023392135.1 Pseudomonadota bacterium
ACAGCTGATCGTCGCCCAGCGTTCCGGCCCATGGCCCGACGGCCTCGCCGGCCCGGTTGAGCACGCGGATGATCGAGTAAGCGAGGTCCCGGATTTCTTCCGGCGGCACGTCGACGGGAGGTCTGCGAACGCTTCCGGCCTTCGGAATGGGAACGCCGCTGAAATCGGGCTTGCTGCCGGGGCGAAACTCCGGCTCGGGAACGTGCAAGCGGAGTGGGGCGCGAACGGCCATCGAAGTCTGCCTTCCGTGCGGGATGAGCTGTGGGCACATGCCCGGTGCAGCCATGCCCGAGTGCCTCAACTGCAACGCTAGGGCAATTCACCCAGAAGATTCTTTTGAAGTTGCTACCGACTGACGGCGCAGCAGAAGATTTGTCTGTGATTATCGTGATGAGACGGATATTGTTCCATACGGGTCCATGCATGACTAACCAAACACCGACCTGAGCCACGATGAAGCGGCTCGACGAGATCGATCGCGCAATCCTCCGGGAGCTGCAGAGGAACGGCCGCCTCTCGAACGCCGAGCTCGCGGAGCGAGTCGGACTGTCGTCGAGCCCGTGCTGGCAACGCGTGAGGCGGCTCGAGGAGAGCGGCTTCATCGAGGGTTACGCCGCGGTCCTCAGCCAGAAGCAGCTCGGTATGCCGGAAACCGTGATCCTCGAGGTCAGTCTCGAGCGTCATGACGACGAAATCCTGGAGAAGTTCGGTCGAGCGCTGGCAGAATTCCCGGAGGTGCTCGAAGCCTACCTGACTACCGGCGAATACGACTACTTCGTCAAGATCGCGATCGACGGCACTGAGGGATACGAACGCTTCCTGCGAGAGCGCCTTTACCGGATCCCCGGTATTCGTCAGACACGATCAAGCTTCGCGCTCAGGTGCCTCAAGCGCCGGATTTCGGTAACGCCTTAGCCGTCAGCCCAGCCAATTCAATCACCTTGGAATGCTTTCGCACAATTGGTGCAAAAGCTAGAGATTGCGGATATGGGAAGGCGGGGGTTTTGGGCGTGGTGATGGACGATAGATTTTGGTAGCTGCGGCGTTCTTTGTCGGGACCCGAATGCATTTCGATCTGACTGCCTGCCCCAGAAAGCGTGGCGCCGTGCACCTTAGCTATTGCGCGACAGGGCGGCAGAACAGAGAGTTGTGAGGGTGCTAGTGTGAGGGTGCTAGAGACCGGGATCCACGGTGAACCAATCACTGAGCGTCGCGGATGCATCAGGACCGCGCCGGATAAATATCGCGCTCCAGGGCGGGGGCGCGCACGGCGCCTTTAGTTGGGGCGTGCTCGACCGTTTGCTCGACGATGACCGAATCGCCATCGAGGGGGTCAGCGGCACCAGCGCCGGGGCGATGAACGCCGCCGCTCTGGCCGACGGCTACACTAAGGACGGCAGGGAGGGCGCTCGGCGAGCACTCGACCGGTTCTGGATCAGCACGAGCGAGCGCGCGATCTTCAGCCCCTTGAAGCGGACCCTGGTTGACCGCCTCCTCGGACGTTGGAACCTCGACCAATCGCCCGGCTACCTTTGGTTCAGTCTTCTCTCTCGGCTGCTCTCGCCCTACCAGACCAACCCACTGAACCATCACCCGCTGCGCGACATCCTCGCCGACCAGATCGACATCGAGGCGGTACGCGCCTGCCGGGCCATCCGCGTCTTCGTCACCGCAACGAATGTACGCACCGGGCGGCCGCGGGTCTTCAGCCAGGAAGATCTGTCACTTGACGCGCTGCTTGCCTCAGCCTGCCTGCCCCACCTCTATCAAGCAGTGGAGATCGATGGCGATCCGTACTGGGACGGCGGCTACATGGGCAACCCGTCAATCTGGCCGTTGATCTACGGCTGCCAGACCGCAGATGTCGTGCTTGTTCAGATCAACCCACTGGAGCGCGAGGGCGTCCCGAAGACCTCGTTGGAGATCGACAACCGCATGAACGAGATCGCCTTCAATGCCTCGCTCATGCACGAAATGCGGGCAATCGCCTTCGTGAAGCGCCTGTTGGAGCAAGACGCGCTGAAGGAGCCGGTCAAGTCCCAGTACAAGAACATGCGCATCCACATGATCGGCGACGAAGAGGGCATGAAGGCCCTTGGCGTCGCCAGCAAGTTCAACGCCGAGCGCGACTTCCTCGAGTATCTGAAAGCTGCTGGCCGTGCCTGCGCCGGGCGCTGGCTGGAGGCGACCTTGGGCGACCTCGGCGTCCGCTCCAGCGTTGATGTTCGGAGCACGTTCCTGTGACAGATGGAGTAACTGGCATGTTGAAGGCCAGGACTGCGATCACCGGCTCTACCATCGGCATCGCCGAGGCGCTGGCCGCAGCCGACGCCGATGTGATGCTGAACTGCTTCGGCGACGCCGGCCAAATCGAGGAGCTTCGCCAAACTCTCGAGTTTGCTTCAATGCGGTAGTTGCTCGGGAGGCTACACCATTGTTGCGAGCGACCGATACGGCTATGCAACTCGGCGGCAGAGAGGGCTCTGCGAAAATTCACGCACGATCACGCGCTCGCGGCTGTTGGCCAATCGTGAAGCGCTCCTCGTACACCGAGAACTGAAAGCCCCTGTCAACTACGGGACCCGGCTTCGAAGTAATCGTTTCGAAACGTCGAGCATCTGTCGGAGCACCATCTCGACGTGCTCGCGTGCGGCCTCCTCCGCTCTCGTGGCGTCGCGATTGGCAATAGCTTCGACGAACTCCTCGTGCTGGCGCCACCAGGCGAGTTGCACCTCACGTGAGCTGACCACGATGTCCCGCAGGCGTCCCCACTCGGTCATCGAGCGAACCTCGTTCACGGCGTCGAAAACGGCAATAACAAGGGTGTTGTGAGCTGCCTGGGCCACAGCCCGGTGGAGCGTCGCGTCCCAGAGCTCATAGGCTTGCGATTCCGTCACGACGCCGGTCTTGCGCACGCAATGGCGCATGTGCGCTATCTCCTGCTCGGTCGCCCTTGTGGCGGCGAAGCGAGCGATCTGCGGCTCGAGAATGAGACGCATCTCCATGAGCTCATGCGGGCTTGTCGCTTGGCTCACCACTGAGAGCCGGGCATCGCCACCCGCAGGCCGCGCGCCGACGAACGTGCCTTGCCCGACATGCCTCCAGAGCTTGCCCCTGGCCTCGAGCCGTTCGAGCGCCTGGCGCAGCGTGCCGCGGCTGATACCGAGCTCGCGGCTGAGTGCGCGCTCCGGCGGTAGCCGCGTCCCCGGGCTGAGATTTGACAGCATGTGGCCGAGAGCATCTTCGACCGCCTTCAGCTTTCCCATTCCGAGTCTCGAAATTCGATCCAATCTATCAATTGGTACAAGAACGCGTGCGGAATTTCAATGCAGTGCGGCTTACAGAACAGGCCGACTGCCGTTACTTTGTGCATAATCCGGCCATCTTCCGTCGCAGTTCGGCAGTTGTCACCATTACAGAATTGGTCTATCGTCTGCCAGCTGCCAATTCAGAGCACAAAAAAGGACGAGGCGGATCGGCGAAATGACCGTGGCAAGCCGCGTCGATACTGGAGGAAACGGAAACCAGGGAGGAAAGCATGAAACGTCGTTCCTTTCTCAAAGCAGGGCTGGTCGGAGGCGCAGTCGCCACCGTTGCGGCTCCCGCCGTCGTGCGCGCACAGGAGACGTTCCGCTGGCGCATGACCAACGCCAACGCCCCGGGCGCACCCTTCAACACGACCGGTCCGGGCAGCCCGGACGATTTCGCAAAGCGCGTCGAGCAGATGTCCGGCGGACGTTTGAAAATTCAGCACTTCGGCGCGGGCGAGCTGATCCCGGCCCTGGAGGGCTTCGACGCCGTGCGCTCGGGCACGGTCGAAATGAACGCTGCCAATGCCTACTTCTGGGCCGGCAAAAGCTTTGCCGCGCAGTATTTCACCACAGTGCCTTTCGGTCTCAATTTTGCCGGCCAGAATGCCTGGCTTTATCACGGTGGCGGGCTCGACCTTTGGCACGAGCTCTATAAAGACTTCGGGCTCGTTGCCTTCCCTCTCAACAACACCGGCGTGCAGATGACGGGCTGGTTCCGCGAGCCGATCAAGGCGATCGGTGATCTCGACGGGCTCAAAATGCGCATCCCTGGCCTCGCGGGCCAAGTCTACGCTGTACTCGGGGTGAACGTGAAGCTGCTGCCCGGTGGCGAAATCTTCCCAGCGCTCGAGCGCGGCGTGATCGATGCTGCCGAGTTCGTCGGTCCCTACCAGGACCGTCGGATGGGGCTGCATAACGCTGCCAAGTACTACTACACGACCGGCTGGCACGAGCCGCAGAACACGGGCGAGCTCCTGATCAACAAGGCGACTTGGGAAAAGCTGCCGGCTGACCTGCAGATGATCGTAAAGGTCGCGGCCCAGTCCACCACGCTCGAAAGCTATGCCTGGTCAGAGGCCGTGAACGCCGAGGCATTGGCCGATCTGGTCGAGAAGGAAGGCGTAAAGGCCCAGGTCCTGCCCGCCGAGATCGTCTCCCGAATGCGTGAGGTGACTCGCGAAATCCTCGAGCAGAAGGCCGCTGAAGACCCGACGGTCAAGAAGGTGCACGAGGCCTTCTTCGCTTTCAAAAACAAATGGGAGCGTTGGTCGGCGGTCAGCGAAAGCGTTTACTACGGCCAAGTCCTCGAAAGCTGAGCGGCAAAACCGGCACGCGGAGCACAAGCCTGCGTAGCTGGTGCAACACCCCTAATCATAACCGACGGGAAGGCGGGCCGGCGCTCATCGAGCCCGCCGCAAAGCGACGGAGGACGCCGTGGAGGGACAAAACCAGACCACCGATCCCCCCGAAACTTATGGCGATAACCTCGCTGGCCGCGTTGCGCGCTTCTTCGAGGCAATCGTCGAGTGGGCGGGACGCATCATGATGTTGCTGGTCTTTGCCATCGTCATGCTGGTCTCGACCAATGTCATCTTGCGATACCTGTTTGCGATCGGCCCGGTTTCGCTCCAGGAGCTCGAATGGCATCTGATGGTTCCAGTGGCGCTGATCGGCTGCGCCTATACGCTGCGCCATCACGGTCATGTTCGAGTCGACATCTTTTATGATGGCTTCAGCGGCCGTACACGCGCCGTCGTCAATCTGTTCAGCTCGGTCGGCCTCCTCGTCACCTCCGTTCTGGTCGTCTGGCTCTCTCTCAACTTCGTCTATCAGGCCTATGC
>JAEVZQ010000198.1 GCA_023392135.1 Pseudomonadota bacterium
GGCTGGAACCCCGTGGATAGTCAAAGTCGGCCGCTTACTCCGGTGCCGACGCCGGAATGGAAGCGGCCGTGCCTGGCGTCGGTTTATGCGCTCACGAAGTACGCCCAGGAACGCCTGGTCATGCTGATGGCGGCGGCTTACGGCATGGACGCAGTGGCACTCAGGCTGTTCAACGTCTACGGCTCGGGCCAGGCGCTTTCCAATCCCTATACCGGCGTGCTGGCGATCTTTGCGTCGCGGCTACTCAACCGGCGCAGCCCGATCATTTTCGAGGACGGAGAGCAGCGCCGTGATTTCGTGCACGTCGGCGATGTCGCGCGCGCCTTCGTGCTGGCGCTCGGACACCCGAATGCACCCGACAATGTCTACAACGTCGGCAGCGGCGAGCATCGCTCGATTACGGATGTCGCGGAATTGCTCGCAGGCGCCATGGGGCTCAGTGAGATCGAACCGGAAATTACCGGCAAGGCGCGGGCTGGCGATATCCGCCATTGCTTTGCTGACGTGACGAAAATCCGCAACGAGCTGGGTTTCGTGCCGCAGGCCGACTTCGCCGACGGGCTGATGGAGCTCAGCCGCTGGGTTGCCAGCCAGGAGGCGCAGGACAGGGTGCAAAAAGCCCGCGAGGAACTGGAGCAGCGGGGACTGGTGGCATGAAGGCGGATGGTTTCATGCGCGGGTCGAAACGGACGGGCTCGGCTGCGCGCAGGCCCATTCTCGTAACCGGCGGGGCCGGCTTCGTTGGCTGCAATCTTGCCGACCGGCTGGCTCGCGATGGCCACGACGTGCTGGTCTTTGACGCGCTCATGCGGCCCGGCGTCGACGTAAACCTCGCCTGGCTCAAGGATCGTCACCCGGAGCGCATCACTGCGGTGGTGGCCGACGTGCGCGACGAGACCGCGGTTGCGGCGGCGGCCCGCGAGGCGAGCGCGGTGTTTCACCTCGCTGCGCAGGTCGCTGTCACGACCAGCGTCGACGACCCATACCGTGATTTCGACATCAATGTACGCGGCACGCTTTTGCTGCTCGAGGCGCTGCGGCAGCGGCGCGATCGAATTCCATTTCTCTTTGCGAGCACGAATAAAGTTTATGGGGATCTCGGCAGCCTGGAGCTGGAGCGCGTCGACGAAGCCTACTTGCCGCGCGAAAGCTATGCGCGCACCCACGGCGTGGACGAGGATCAGCCGTTGTCGTTGCAGACGCCCTATGGCTGCTCGAAGGGCTCGGCGGATCAATACGTGCTCGATTACGCCCGCAGCTTCGGCCTGCCGACGATCGTGATGCGGATGAGCTGCATCTACGGTCCGCGCCAGCTCGGCACGGAGGATCAGGGCTGGGTCGCCCACTTCGTCCGATCGGCGCTCACGGGCGAGCCGATCACCATCTACGGCGACGGCTGCCAGGTGCGAGACCTGCTGCACGTGGATGATGCCGTAGAAGCCTATCTCGCGGCGTGGCGCAATCTGGCCATCGCGCGAGGGAATGTCTTCAACCTGGGCGGCGGGCCGTCCAATGCCGTCAGCCTGCTGCAGGTCGTATCGGAGATCCGGGCGTTGACAGGACGCGCGCTCGACGTCGAGTTCGCGGACTGGCGCGCCAGCGATCAACGCTACTACGTGTCTGACACCCGCAGGGCCACGCGCATGCTGGGCTTGAGAGAGCCACGCCATTGGCGCGACGGGCTCGATGATCTCTGCCATTGGATGGAAGCAACGCTGTCCGGATCTCACCACGCCGGCCCCGTAGCAAGGGAGCCTGCGGAGCTGTCATGAAGGTCGCCCTCGTCAATCCTCCGTGGCGGTTCGAGAACAGCATCTATTTCGGCTGCCGCGCACCGCACCTGCCGCTCGAGCTTGGCTACACGAAGGCACTGCTCGAGCAGGCCGGCAACGTGGTGCTGATCCTGGACGGGCACCTCAGCGGCCAAAGCTGCGAGGCGCTGGCCGACGAGGTTGCAGCCTTCAGGCCGGACATGACGGTTGTGACGACCGCGCCGAGCTATCTCTTCTGGCGGTGCGCACAGCCTGAGCTTCGGATGCCGAGGGCATTCCTGCTGGCGCTGGCCGGACGCGGCGGAACGACGGTCGCCGTTGGTCCGCACAGCTCGGCCACACCCGCTACGGTGCTTCGCAAGCTCGGCGTGGACGTCGTCGTCATGGGCGAGTGCGAAGAGATCGTGGCGAGGCTCGCTGAAACGCGCACACTCGCAGATGTCCCCTCGGTAGCCTATCGCGCGGGCGGTGACGTCCGGATCAACGGTAAGCCGCACGCAGCCAAATTCACCGACCTGCCGCCGCTGCGCTGGCCAACGGAGTGGATCAAACGCCACCAGCATCACCACCATCGGTTCGATCGCGAGCCCGATGGGCCCGGCGCCGAAGTGGAGGCCTCGCGCGGCTGTCCGTATTCCTGCACGTTCTGCGCCAAGGTGGACTTCCGCGACCGCTACCGGCGGCGCGAGCTCGGCCTGCTGCTCGCTGAGATCGATGCCCTGATCGCCCAGGGCGCCACCTACGTTTATTTCATCGACGAAATCTTCCTGCCGAATGCGGAGTTGCTGACAGCACTCGAAGCGCGTGACATCCGCTTCGGTGTCCAGACCCGGATCGATCTCTGGAAGCCCGATATGCTCGATGCGCTCGGGCGAGCCGGCTGCGTCTCTGTCGAGGCTGGCGTCGAAAGCCTGAGCCCGGAAGGACGCGATACTCTGGCAAAGCGCTGCCGGATGTCGACGGACGAGCTAGCCGATCGCCTGATTCACGCCCGCCGTACGGTTCCATTCGTGCAGGCGAACCTGATCAAGATGGCAGGAGACGACGCGGAGCAAATCGCCAAGTGGCGCGCCAAGCTGGAGCGGCATGGCGTATGGGCCAATGATCCCGTTCCGCTCTACCCCTATCCGAGCTCGCCTGACTACTACCGGCTCTGGGGGAAACCCGATGACCACGCGTGGGAGCGTTCGCACGCCCACTATCTCGCCCAGTTCACTCAATTCAGCGACATCCAGGACGAGCGACCGCGCCCCCTTTCTGAATTGGAGGCGACATGTTGCCGGAACTGACACAGGCGGGCGCGCTACGGGTATTCATGACGGCCGACGCAGTGGGCGGCGTCTGGCAATATTCCCTCGATCTCGCCCAAGGGCTGAGGGCCTACGACACTGAAACAACCCTCTGCGTGCTCGGCCCCAAACCTCAGCCGGAGCAGCTCGCCGCCGCCAGGCGAATTCCAGGCATTCGGCTCATTCATCTCGATCAGCCGCTCGACTGGACGGCTTCGAGCCCGGAAGCTGTGCTCGATGCAGCGGCCACCATCGGCGATGCGGCGGCCGACGACGGAAGCAGCGTCGTCCATCTCAATAGCCCGGCCTTGGCGGCGGGTCCGCGGTTTCCTGCTCCGGTCGTGACGGTCTGTCATTCGTGCATGGTTACCTGGTGGCAGTCGGTACGCAAAAAGCCGCTTTCGAAACAATTCCGCTGGCACAGGGATCTCGTTGCGCAAGGACTTGGCAAAGTTGACGCCATCGTTGCTCCGAGCAATGCCTTTGCGCTCGCCGTGGCCGAAGCCTACAACCTGATGGCCCCGCCTACGGTGGTCTACAACGGCCGCAGACCTTGCGTGCGGGAGCCCCTGCCGGAGAACGGCATCGCTATACCCGAGAC
>JAEVZQ010000402.1 GCA_023392135.1 Pseudomonadota bacterium
CGCAGCGCTGTTCATCGTACTACTGATCTTCGAGCAACTCGGGGCATCGGATGCCCTGCTGCGCGCGCTGATGCTCGGCGGACCGCTGGCGCTCTACGCCGCAATCGGCCTGTCCGCGAGCTGCACCGAGCCAATCGACTTTTTTGCCAGCGGACGCCGCGTGCCGCCGTTCTTCAACGGCCTCGTGCTCGCCGTTTCGGCCATGGGCGCGACGGGGCTCGTCGCCGGCACGGGCCTGCTTTTCCTGAACGGCTTCGACGGCTGGTTTCTCGTCATCGCACTGACGGGCGGTTTCGTCATCATGGCGATCCTGATAGCCCCCTACCTGCGCAAGTTCGGCGCCTTCACAATTCCGAGCTTTCTCGGCCGCAGGTGCGACAGCCGCCTGGTGCGGCTCGCCGCCGCCGTATTCGTCGCCATTCCGATGCTTCTGGTCATCGCGGCGGAGATCCGGATGGGCATCTTCGCGGGATCATGGCTGACCGGTCAATCCGAGCAGCTGACAGCAACCATCCTGGCTGCCGCGATCCTCCTGTCGATCATTCTCGGCGGCATGCGGTCCGCGAGCTGGGCGAATAGCTCGGAAAGCATCGCCGTGCTGATCGCCCTGATCGTCCCGACGGCCATGGTAGCCGTCGCCGTCACCTATCTGCCGTTCCCACAGCTGAGCCAGGGACCGGTCCTGCGGACCCTCGGGCGTCTCGAAGCCCAGCAAGGCATGCCGATCCCGATCCTTTCCCCGCTCGCCTTCGATATCGCAGGCCTGGAGCTGCAGTCGATCGTGCAGCGCATGGCGAAGCCGTTCGGCAGCATCGGCTCGCTTAGCTTCGTGCTGGCCTGCCTCACTCTGATGGCGGGCGTCGCTGCGGCGCCCTGGCTGCTTCCGCGTGTCGGTACGACGCCGAGCGTCTACGACACGCGCAAGTCGCTCGGCTGGGCAACCTTCATCGTCGGCATGATCCTGCTGACGGCCTCTTCGGCCGCGGTGTTCATGCGCGATGTCGTCATGGACACGCTCGTGGGCTACAGCCAGAGCCAGCTGCCGGAATGGTTCCGTTCACTCGAGGCGGCGGGGCTCGCCGGGGTCTACGGGCAGGTCCCACGATTGCCGATCAGCAGCTTCAGCTTCCATCGGGACGCCGTGCTATTCGCATTGCCGATCGCCTACGGCTATCCGGCCGTCCTCGTCTATCTGACTTTGGCCGGCGCGTTCGCGGCATCCGTCGCTGGCGCCAGCATGTCCTCACTGGCTCTGGGCGCGACGCTCTCGGAGGACGTTGTCAACGGCAGGCACTGGGAGCCTGCCCCGAACCGGATCCGGCTCACCATGGCGCGCGGATCCATTGCCGCCGCAGCTGTCGCGGGCACCTGGCTGGCGTTGATCGTTACCGCTGATCCCCTGAAGCTGCTCCTGTGGGCCTTGGCCTTGTCTGCCTCGGGTCTGTTCCCGGTGCTCTTGTTGTCGATCTGGTGGAAGCGGCTCAGCGTGCTCGGCGCTCTAGCCGGCATGAGCGCCGGATTCGGTGTCGCCGTCGTTGCCATGATCGCGGGCGAGGCTGGCTGGATCGAATTTCACAGCGTGCTCGCCGGAGTGGCCGGCATGCCGGCAGGATTCCTTGCTGCCGTCGGCGCAAGCTGGATGAGCGGGATGCCTTCCCGCCACGTCCTCGAGCTCGTTCACGACATGCGGGTCCCAGGGGGCGAGACGGTTCATGATCGTGAGATGCGCCTGCTGCGTTTGAAGCAGAGGACCCATCGCCTGTAGCTTGTCGGGTGGGATGCAATTCCGCCCCGCCCCGAAGGACAACAGTCTCAATGATGCTTCAGCGTTCATCCGGAAATCAGATAGACGCGCCCAGGCGCCACAGCCTGTACCCGCCCATCGAGCCCTATGCCCAGGGTCGCCTCGCTGTCTCCGGCGGGCACGAGATCTATTACGAGCAGTGTGGAAATCCGCATGGGAAACCCGCCCTTCTGGTTCACGGCGGTCCCGGCGGCGGCTGCAATGCCACGATGCGCCGATACCACGACCCATCGCGCTACCGCATCATCCTGTTCGATCAGCGCGGCTGTGGACGCTCCACGCCACACGCCTCCCTCGAGCACAATACGACCTGGGACCTGGTGGCCGACATGGAACGGCTCCGGAAGCACCTCGCCGTCGATCGGTGGCAGCTCCTGGGCGGCTCCTGGGGCTCGACGCTGTCACTGGCCTATGCCGAAACGCACCCTGAACGGGTCAGCGAGCTGATCCTCCGCGGCATCTTCCTGCTACGCAAGGTCGAGATCGACTGGTTCTACCAGGAGGGCTGCAGCTGGATTTATCCCGATGCCTTCGAAGCCTACCAGAGCGTCATTCCGCCAGAAGAGCGCCCCGACATGGTCGGAGCCTACTACAGGCGGCTGACGCATCCGGACCGGCAGGTCCAGCTCGAGGCGGCGAGAGCCTGGAGCATCTGGGAAGGCACGACCCTTTCCTTCCACCCTGATGCCGAGCGCGTCCGCAACTTCGGAAGCGACACATACGCAATCGCTTTCGCCCGCATCGAATGTCACTATTTCATCAACCGTGGTTTCCTCGCGCGCGACGGCCAGCTCGTCGAGGACGCACGCCGGCTGTCGGAGATCCCGGGAGTAATCGTGCACGGCCGCTATGACGTAGTGACACCGTTGAAGAACGCCTGGGACCTGAAGAGGGCCTGGCCTCGAGCCGATCTCCGCATTGTACCAGATTCCGGCCATGCCATGACGGAGCCTGGCATCATCCACGAGCTCGTCTCCGCCACCCGCCGCTTCTGCCCCTAGAATAGATCAAACGAGGCGCGTTCGACGCTGCGACACGCGCTTGCACCACCGATGCGGATCGCTATAGTCCGCAGCGCAATTGCGGAGGGGTGGCCGAGTGGTTGAAGGCGCACGCCTGGAACGCGTGTAGGCGGGCAACCGTCTCGGGGGTTCGAATCCCCCTCCCTCCGCCAATAGCTTGTTTCCCGTCATCCCATGTTATCCCCTCATGTAGCGCGAAACCCTTGATTTTCCGGGCTTTCGTGGCGCAATCTGTCCGTCGTCGTCGCAGACTGTTGCTGGCAAGCGCGCGTCTGCGGTTAGGATTGAGGTTAGGATTCGAGCGCGACTCGAAGATTGGAATTCAAGGAGGGGCGGACATGGCTCGGTCGGTGAATCGGCTGTCTGCAAGGCTCGTGGCGACGATCAAGGAGCCAGGCCGATACGCGGATGGTGCGGGCCTCTATTTGCTCGTGACGCACCGGCAGAAGTCGTGGGTATGGGTCTACATCCGACAGGGCCGGCGGCGGGAGATGGGGCTCGGCTCGGCCACGACCGTCTCACTGGCCGATGCGCGGCGCAAGGCCGGCGAGCTCCGACGGCAGCTCGCCGACGGCATCGACCCGCTGGACGCCAAGCGTGAGACCGAACGCGACCGGCGGGTTCCAACGTTCGGGCAGATGGCCGACCGGCATATCGAGAGTATGGAGCCGGGCTGGCGTAACCCAAAGCACCGCGATCAATGGCGCATGACTTTGGGCCGGTCGCGCGATGATGACGGCAACCTGCTGCGCACCGGCTACTGTCTCAGCCTCGCCGATAAGCGCGTCGATGAAGTCTCGACAGAGGACGTGCTCGAGGTCCTCAAGCCCATCTGGTCGGCAAAGCCAGAGACCGCGAGCCGCGTGCGCGGCAGAATCGAGGCCGTCTTAGACGCCGCCAAGGCGGCAGGCTTCAGGACCGGAGAGAATCCCGCGCGCTGGCGCGGGCACTTGGCATTGCTTCTCCCTAAGCGCCAGAAGCTCAAACGCCGGCTTGGCGTCGGCGACTACACGGCGCATTCCCGGTCTGCGCCTTCAACCAGACGCCAGTCACGGGTGCGCTGGTGCTGCGCGAGGAGATCGCCGGGGCAGGCATCAAGG
>JAEVZQ010000404.1 GCA_023392135.1 Pseudomonadota bacterium
CCACCACGATCGCTTACACCCGGCGCGCGCCGGAACGCCTGCTCGATGATCCTGAGGAGCTTGTGGCCTGGGCTCGCGGCGCCCTGGCCGCCGCCCACCGGGCGCAACGCGCAAAACCGAAGCGCACAGGCGCTTCGGCTCGAAAAATGTGCGAGCAGGCGCCCGAGCGACGGACGCTTACTCGTTCGCTGCCTTTGCGATCCGGACAGGCTTGCGCATGAAGGCGGGGATCTTGTCTGCGAACCCGACGACGCCTGCCGGCTCCGGCCTGCGCTCCCGCGGTTGGCGAGTTTCGCGCTCCGGCGCAGGATGCGGCGTTTCGACGGCCCGCGGCTTCGGGCGGGCTTTTTCGCGGCGTGGTCCTGCCTCGCGCGGCTCGACGACTGGCGCCTCATTTTGCGGTTGCTGCGCCTCCGCCGCCGGCCGCGCCGCTGCTGTCTTTTCACGGCGCGGCCGCTCCCGCTTCGGCTTGGCCTCGGCACGAGCACTCGTGCGCCGCTCCTCGGCCTTACCGTTACGGCGCCCGCGCCGCTTGCGACCTGCCTCGGCGTAATCCTCGTCCGTCGGCGCATCGCCGACCCAGGTCGGTTCCTCGCCAGTCACTTGCTCGATCTGCTTCACGAGCTTGAGATCCTCTCGTGTCACCAATGTCGCCGCGTAGCCTTCCCGGCCGGCGCGGCCCGTGCGGCCGATCCGGTGCACATAGTCGTCACCAGCCCAGGGCACATCGAAGTTGAAGACATGGCTCACCTCGGGAATATCGAGGCCACGTGCAGCCACATCGCTCGCCGCCAGAACGGTAATCTCGCCCGAGCGGAATGCATCGAGCGTTTCCATCCGGCTCTTCTGGTCCATGTCGCCATGGAGCGCGCCGGCGTTGAAGCCGTGCTTCAGCAGTGACTTGTTCAGGATGGCAACGTCGCGCTTGCGGTTGCAGAAGATGATGGCGTTGTGCACGTCCTGGCTGCGCATGAGCTGCCGGAGCTGCTCGCGCTTCGCCCAGTCCTCGCCGTCGCGGCAGAACACGAAACGCTGGGTGATGGCTTTGACGGTAGTGGCCGGGCGGGCCACCTCGATGCGGGCAGGGTTGTTGAGGAAGTGATCGACCAGCCGCTGAATCTCGGGCGGCATGGTGGCGGAGAAGAAGAGGGTCTGCCGCTTTGGCGGCAGCAGCTTGCAGATTTTCTCGATATCCGGGATGAAGCCCATGTCGAGCATGCGGTCGGCTTCGTCGATAACGAGCGTCTCGACCCCCATCAGCATCACGCGGCCGCGCTGGAAATGGTCGAGCAGGCGGCCCGGCGTGGCAATCAGCACGTCGACGCCGCGGTCGAGCTTGCGGACTTGATCGTCCATCGACACGCCGCCGATCAGCAGGGCGACGGTAAGCTTGTGATTGATACCGTATTTTTCGAAGCTTTGCGCGACCTGAGCGGCCAGCTCGCGGGTGGGCGCCAGAATGAGCGATCGCGGCATCCGCGCCCGGGCACGGCCCGATTCGAGATGCGCTATCATCGGCAGAACGAACGATGCCGTCTTGCCCGTACCCGTCTGGGCAATTCCGAGCACGTCCTGACCCGTCAGTGCAACCGGGATCGCTTCGGCCTGGATGGGAGTTGGTGATGTGTAGCCGGCAGCCTCTATGGCAGCCAGAACCTTTTGGCTGAGCCCTAGCTCAGCAAACGTCTTCGTCGGCAAAAAACCCTCGTTCCTCGTCTGCGTTCACATGGGGCCGCGCCCCTCGTTTCGAGGGCGGCGACCGATAGAGCGCAGGGGGATACGGGATGCCAAAGCGGCAAAGTAGAAAAGCGTGTGCGAAAAGGGACTAAATGAATGCAAACCCCTGCGCTCAGCACAGCTCCTGCTGACATACATGGGTTCGAAACGCAAGCGAAACATGCGCCCTTAAGCCGCGCGTCGGGGTCGCAGCCCGCTATGAGGCATCTGACGGCCACACTCTACCCCTAATTGTCCCCCGCGAAACAGCGCTGGTGCGTTTCGACAGGCAGGGTGGCCAGACGACCGGCCGATCTGTCGGCCTGGAGCACCAGAGTCTGAGACTGCGATCATGAGAGGTGCGCTATGCACATTCCCGGACGATTTCTGACCACCGCGGCAGCTGCCGGTATCCTGCTTTCTGCGGTCCAAGCCAATGCGGCCACCGACCCGAAGGGCATCTGGATCGATCACACCGGCCGCGGCGCCGTCGAGATCACCGATTGCGATGGCGCGCTGTGCGGGCGCGTGGTCTGGCTGAAGGATGCCGAGAACGGGCAGGCCTGCGGCATCCAGATCCTGGGCGATGTGAAGCCGAGCGGCACAGGCGTTTGGGACAAGGGCTGGATCTATGATCCCGAACAGGATGCGAGGTTCAGCGTGGAGCTGAAGCCCATGGGGGAGGAGAGGCTGCGCGTCATGGGCTATCTCGGGACGAAGCTGTTCAGCGAGACGATGACCTGGACACGCGCGCCTGCCGACTTGCAGCGCTGTGATGGTGGTGCCGGCACCACGGCCGCACTGTCGCCTGATAGAGAGGCGACTGCGCCGCCGGCCGGAAAGGCGACCAATCCCCCAAGCAAAACCGGCGGATCAGCCCAGGAAGACAACTCCAAGAGTGAGCCGAAATCGGCGGCTGAACCCCAGTCCACGGCTGAATCGAAGTCGGCGGCTGCTGCCGAGAGCAAAACGGCTCCGCGGAGCCCCACGCCATCGGGAGCTGAGCCAAAAAGAGACGAGCCTGCCCGGAGCGCCTCCAATCCTCAGGAATGCGCGATCCGCACTCCCTGGGTGAGCTTCAGCTTCCCGTGCCCGGATTGAGCGGCCACATCAGATGCGCCGCTTTTGCGGCACGTCTATGGGTAGGAATTCGACCGCGGACTGCGTGATGGGCTGCGGATAAAGCTTCATCAGCTCCAGCACGGTTTTGGGCATTCCGACCTTGACGGGGAGCCCGAGCTGCTGGGCCTCCGTTGCTGTCAGGGCGTAGTCGTGGGTCCAATGGCCGCCAGCGAGCTTGTCGGCCAGCGCCTCCGCCGAGGCCAGGTCGAGGCGCGGGGTCAGCAGCTCCACGGCGCCGCGCCTGACCTGCGCCAGGGCTTTTTCACTGACGTCCGCGAGCACCAGGGTCAGGTCGAAACTCGATTCGGCCGGCTTGGAATCGCGCGCCTTGACGATGCTTGCCGCGGGCAGCCCTGCGATCTGCGGATCGATGGGACCCAGCACCGAGAACTCCCCCAGCACGATCTCGTCGGCCGCGAGCGCGATCAGCGTGCCGCCCGACATAGCGTACACGGGAACGTAAACGGTGACTTTCGCCGGATGCGCCTCGATCGCGCGTGCAACCTGCATGGCCGCGAGCACGAGGCCGCCCGGCGTGTGGATCACGATATCTATTGGAACGTGTGCCGGCGTCTCCTTGATGGCGGCTATGATGGTCTGCGCGTCCTCCATATCGATGTGGCGGGAGATGGACAGGCCGAAGAAGCTGCGGCGCTCCTGACGATGAATCATGGTGATGACGCGCGTGCTGCGTGCCTTCTCCATCGCGCGGATGGCCTGAGCGCGCCTCATAGCCATCCATCGGTTCGTGAGGAGTGGCTGCAGCACCGCTACCGCCAGCACCAGCCACAGGATGGACGAGAGATCGAAAGTCATAGCGTGCGGGCTCCTTACGGGGTGAGGCTCAGGTCGAACGAACAGACATTAACCCAACCCAGCTAGCGTCTTGAGTCGCGAAATTCGTCACCATATGCGGCGAGCTCGGAACGAATTTCGCGATCTGAAGGACACTAGCCAAGTTATTGATCCTAGTGTGATTCAGATCGAGAAGTCC
>JAEVZQ010000437.1 GCA_023392135.1 Pseudomonadota bacterium
ACCTCTGCCGTGTACGGCGCGCAGCTCGCGGCCACGACGATGTCGCCCTTTTCGAGCTGCGCCAGTGCTTCGGCGACTCCCAGCCGTGGCGAATCCAACAGGGCTACGTCGCTTCGCAGCATGCCAAGGCCATAGGCGAAAAAACAGGCGAAGGAATGAAACTGACGCACGCCATGCACGCGGACCCGGCGCGCGCTGGCCAGCAGCGTGGCTGCTTCTGAGAGCGTTTCGGGATCGAGCTGCTGTAGAAAGCCATCGACATTGGCGGCCGTCTCGCGCGCCAGGCGCTCGAATACCGCAATATCTTCGTTCCCCGTCGGCCGTGACGAGAGCAGCCGCCCTGCCTGACGACTGTAGAAATAGCGGCCGTCGTCTGCAATCGCTTCGCGGAATATATTCTGGAATTCGTTGAACCCGGAAAAGCCCAGTTTCTTGGCGAGCCGGGTGAGAGTCGAAGCATTGACGTGAAGCTGGTCGCCGAGCTCGGAGATCGTACGAACGGCCGCCTGCTCGGGGGTATCGACCAGTTTTGCGAGCACATCGAGCGCCTTGGCGCCGAGCGAGATCTCCGTCTGATCTCTCCGAATCCTGACCACCAGCTCGCGCAGCTCGTCGAGGCTGCCAGGTAACGCACCCGCACGCGCCCTTCTGCGGCCTGCGCCAGATGCTATCTGCCTTGGCAATCTACCAGCCCCCCGGCGGCGCTGAAAATGGGTGGCTCGCCGGGACGGTCATAAACGAGCCAGGACACCTTGTCGGGTCCAATCTTGAAAATCGCCGTCGCGAGCGTGTTTTCATTATCCGGATCGTGTGGCTGGCGGCGGTATATGGGAAGCGAAATTCGGGAACGGTCCCGCAATATGGACAGAGGCTCCGGCCCCAAATTATTGCCGCTCCGGATGATCTCATCGCCACGCTCCTGCCGCGACCGGGACGAAGCCGTAATGATTTGCTGCTCGTCACACATACGATCGTGGACGAGATGGTTCGCGTGACAGCCCGGCTGCGTGAGGGAGCGGACCGAGCAAGAGGAATGAGTGAACTCGACGCTCAGAAGTCGCCGGTCGCCGGCCTGCGCGAGACTGACATGAAAAGCGCCCCAGCGTGGGCCATCTTCGATCATTTTCACCGCATCATCAAGACAATCGCAGTCAAGAACGGCTCGCGTCAGCACCATGCGCGGAATGCCTGCCCCGGCGCCTCGCAAACGGATATTGTTGACCGTTTGGACCAGTCCGGTTTCCGCCACTGCAAACGCATGCCCCGGCAGTGAGCCTGGATAAACGAATGCCGAAAAGGCCTTTCCACCTTCAGATCGAATGAGCGCAATTGCGCAGCGGGCTCCCAACCCAGGATCGCCGTCCTCATTATGTCCGAGAATGAGCTGATCACCCGGTATCTGAACGGTGGTGCAGCCGTCATGGGTGGAGGCACCCAGGTCGCCCCGACAATTCCAGGCGAAGACTTCGTCAATTGACAGGTCGAGACCATGGGCCAGCCCTTCGAGCTCCTGCCAGTAGCGGGGAAAACGTTGCTGCACCAGCGCTCTCGACGGCGCCAGGTCCGGATGATCGCGCAGCGCGATCACGCTCGCCCACGCATACGTCCTCCCAAGGTAGCTGTGGACCAGATCCGCCGCGAATCGCCCGAGCTGCACTCCAACGTCGTACGGCGTGCCAGAGATCTCGAGGAACGAAAGGCGCGCGTTCCCATCAGTTGACATGCTGAAGAAACTCGCGCAGCCGTGGATTATCAGCGTTGGCCAGAAGCGTATTGGGATCGCCGTCCACGGTAATTTTTCCGCCTTCCATGAAGATCAGGCGTGTGCCGACTTTGCGGGCAAACGCCATCTCATGAGTAACGACGATCATGGTCATATTTTCCTCGGCGAGCGACTGCATGACCATCAGCACCTCGTGCCGGAGCTCAGGATCGAGCGCGGACGTCGGCTCGTCGAAAAGCATGATCTTCGGCTTGATCGCGAGTGCCCGCGCAATCGCCACGCGCTGTTGCTGCCCACCCGACAGCTCGGAAGGATAATGATGCCCGCGATCGGCCAGACCGACTTTCGCAAGAAGCTCGCGTGCCTGCGCGTTGGCTTCGGAGCGGCTGGCGCCACGCACGCGACGAGGTCCGAAGGCCACGTTCTCCAAGGCCGTCATCTGCGGAAACAGGTTGAACTGCTGGAAAACCATGCCTGCTTCCTGGCGAATCAGCCGCACCTGGGACCGTCCCGCCTTCACGCTGACGCCGTCGACGATCAGGTCTCCGCCGTCGATGTCCTCCAGCGCATTGATGCAGCGAAGAAGCGTGGATTTTCCCGAGCCGGAAGGGCCGATGAGAACCACGACCTCGCCGCTGTTGATTTCCAGATCGACCTCGTCCAGCACCACGACCTTGCCGAACCGCTTCGTCACCTTCCGGAATTCGACCATGCTCATAGGATCCGCATCCTCTTCTCGGTCACGCGGAGAATGAGCGTGAGCGTGCCGGTCATGATCAGGTAGAGAATCGCCACAGCAGTCCAGATCTCGACCGCCCGGAAATTGGCAGCCATGATCTCCTGACCCTGCCGTGTCAGCTCACCGACCCCGATGACGATGAAAAGCGAGGTATCCTTCAGGCTCACTATGAACTGATTGCCGAGCGGCGGAATCATGCGGCGGAAAGCGACCGGGCCGATGACGTAGAGCAGCACCTTCCACATCGGCAGTCCAAGGGCGAGGCCCGCCTCCTTCAGGCCCTTATGGACGGAGAGAAACGATCCGCGGACGATCTCGGCGATATAGGCCCCGGCATTCACGACGATGGCAGTAATCGCCGCAGTCATCGGATTGATTCTGATTTCCGCGAGCACCGGCAACGCGAAATAAATGAACATGACCTGCACGACGATCGGCGTGCCGCGGATTAGCTCGATATACGCAAAAGCAATTCCGTTCAGGAGCGCGTTGCCGTAGGCCCGCATCAGCCCGGCAATGAAACCGACAACGAGGCCGCCTGCCAATCCGGCCAATGCGATGAGGATCGTGAGGCGCGCGCCGCCAAGCAGAGACGGCGTCGCATCGACGATGACCGACCAGTCGAAATCCATGATTGGTCTCCAGCGAAAATCCGTGCCGGATCTATTCCGGCACGGGATGGAGAGTCACTAAGGTTCAGCTCTTG
>JAEVZQ010000464.1 GCA_023392135.1 Pseudomonadota bacterium
GAGCTGCGGCCTGTTGCGGTGGCGGAGGTTGCGTCCGCTGCCGCACGGGCGGTGGTTGCGTACGCGGTACGGCTTGGGGCGGAGGCTGCGTTCGCGGACTGCTCTCGGTCTGCGCTCTACTCGGCGCCCCGGCCGGAGGCGGAGCTGCATGGCTGGCCGGAGCCTTGGGAGAGGCTTTCGGCTGGAGCGGCAACGGCGGAGCGGTTACGAGCGATTCCGAATTCTGACGCGGCGCAGATCCGTTCGCCGGCGAGCCAGCTGCTGGCGCCGCAGACTCGGAATTCACGCCGCTGGCCCGCTTGCCCGAAGTTCGCGAAATGAGTTGCTTGGCCGCCTTCAACCCGCGGCGGGCTGCCTCCGGCTTGCCCTTCTCCTGCTTGCCTTTATCTGGCCGGCTTCTCGTCGGCTCGGACGCAGTTTCGAAAATGGGCTCCGGAGCTTTGCCGTTGGGCATCAGCGGCGCTTCGGCAGCGGCGAGCACAGATGCCTCGGCTGAAGCGGGCGCAGGGGCGCTCACCTCGGCGCGCTTCTTCCTTCGGCTCATAGCCCGCGGCTTGAAGAGTCCGCGGCGCTGCAGCTTGCGCTCCGATTTACGGATCGTGCGCACGAGCTGGAGCGCCTCGCGGTCGGTCATCGCCTCGCCGTAGTAATAACCTTGCCCGTACTCGCAGCCGAGGCCACGCAGGAAGTTGGCATCCTCCACCGCCTCGATGCCTTCGCCGACGACCTTCTTCCCGAGCTCGTGTGCCAGCGCCACGATTGAGCGCACGATCGCGGCCCCCGGACCGTCGCCGCGGATCGCGTGGACCAGCCCATGGTCGATCTTGATGGTATCGAACGGGAAACGCTGCAGGTAGGCCAGGGATGAGTAGCCGGTGCCGAAATCGTCGACCGAGAGGCCCGCCCCGGCACTGCGCAACAGCTCGAGTACGTGCACCGCCTGCTCAGGGTTCTCCATCGCCACAGACTCGGTGACTTCGAGCCTCAGCGCACGCGGCGGCACGAGCGCGCGGCCCAGAATGTGGCGGATCTCCTGAACGAGATCCTGGCGGAAGAGCTGCCGGCTCGACACGTTCACGCTGACGAAAACCGGATTGTCCCCGCGCGGCAGCTCCTTCTGCCACTTCGCCGCTTCCTCGGCCGCGTGCGTGAGAACATATGAGCCGAGCTTGACGATCAGGTCGCAGTCCTCGGCGATGGGCACGAACTCTCCCGGGCTGAGCCGCCCGAGCTTCGGGTGGTCCCAGCGCATCAGCGCCTCGAAGCCAGCCAGCTCCTCCGTGGGAAGATAGATGATGGGCTGGTATTCGATCAGGATCTGATTGCGCTCGAGTGCACGCCTGAGATCGGCTTCTAGGACAACGCGCTCGTCCGGCCCTTTCCGCCCGTCGGGCATGAACATCTCGACCCGGTCCGGGCCGCCGCGCTTGGCACGGTACATGGCGATCTCGGCCTGCTTGAGCAGATCCTGTGCCTCCATATCGCCGTCCATGACGGCGATGCCGGTCGAAGTGGTCAGCGAGATCTCCTGGCCGGCGATCTTGATCGGCGAGCGCAGGCTGCGCCGGACACGCTCCGCAAGCAGCGCAAGCTCGCGTGGATCGTGATGCGAGACGAGCAGCATGGCGAACTGATCGCCGCCGACCCGTGCGAGCGTGTCCTGCGGACCGACATGGCGCGTCAGCCGGCGTGCTACTGTCAGCAACAGGCTGTCGCCAACGATCAAGCCCAGGGAGGCGTTGACGCTCTTGAAGCGATCGATGTCGATGAAGAAAACTGTCGGGCGCAGCTGCGGCTCCGCCTTGGCGCGCATGATCGCGACACCGAGCCGGTCCAGAAACAGCTCCTTGTTGGGCAGGCCCGTCAAGCTGCAGTGGACGGCATCGTGCATCAGCCGTTCCTGCACGCGCTTGGCCTCGGTGATGTCGCGCATCAGCCCGACACACCGCAGCGCCCGCCGGTCGGCATGGGCGATGCTTGCCGCCTCTATCTCGAACCAGCGGTAGGAATTATCCGTGTGGCGCATTCTCAGCTCGATGTGAATCGGGCCACCATTGCGCTCCTGCACGCCCCACAGCACCAGCCGGAACCGCTCCCGGTCGGCCGGATGCAGATGCTTGGCAAAGTCGTCGACCTTGGCCGACAGCTCTCCTGCCGTCAGGCCGAGGGAGGCCTCGATCACGGGGCTGACCTTGATCTCGTCGCGCCGGGCGAACCACTCCCAGACCGCCGCGCCCGATCCGTCGATTGCCATCGACCGGAGCTGCATCTCGCTGGGCGCAGCGCCATAGACGGGCTCGAAGGAGCGGAACGCGAACTGGGTGACAGTGAAGCCCATCAGCACGACGATGAGGACGAGGCCGGCCGCCAGCGCCGAGACGACGATATCGCCCGTGAGCTGTCCTGTGAGCGTGACCGCGGCGGCGAAGATCCACACCAGGAATAGCAGCCACGTCGGGATCAGAGCCAGCGCGCGATCCTGTCCGCGGACAGCGAGATAGAGCGTGAGCAGCGCCCCCACGCTGCCGATGGCGGCGAACGAGGCGCGCGCGAAGGTCGCCGCCAGCCGCGGATCGATGACCGCGATGAATACAAGGGCGAGCTGCGCCGCAATCCACACGCCCGCAAGCATGCGGATGAATCCGTGCCACGAGCTGAGCCGCAGGAACACGCTGACGAAGATGACGATGCTGGCGGCAATGGCCGACTCGGTGGCGGCCCGGTAGACGGCATTGTCCTCCGCCTTGAGGTGGAAGAGCTTGTGCCAGAAGCCGAAATCCACGCAGAGGTATCCGAGCACGCACCACGCGACCAATGCTGCAGCCGGGAAGATCGCCTTGTGGTTGGCGGCAAAAACGGCAGTCAGGAAAATCGCGAGCAGGCCCGTGATCCCCAGCATGATGCCGTTGAAGAGCTGCCTGTCCCGTGCCTTGAGCTCGTATTCCAGCGACTTCCAAAGGAAGATTCGCGGGATGCGATCTGATGCCAGCTCGGCGGCGTAGGTGATCGTCTGCCCCGGCTCCAGCGTGATACGGAAGATGTCCGCGCGATCGCTTTTCACGCGATCGGGCAGAAAGCCGAGCGAGGGCGTCACCGCCTCGATGCGGCGTGCGTCGAGATCAGGCCAGATGATGGATGAGCCGATGACGGTGTACCGCTCGGCCGTCAGCCAACGCTCGATCGCCCTGTCGGTTGGATTGTGCAGTGCGAATACGACCCAGTTCGGGCTCGTGCCGGGCGTGCTCGCCCGGATCGACATACGGCCACTGACGCCATCCGGACCCGAGGCCGTTTCGACCTGAAGCGTGTCACCCTGCCCGCTGTGGATCTCACCCTGATCCGTGATCTCGATCCGGTCCTGGTCGGGCCGGACCGAAATCGGCTCGAGCGCGCGTGCCGGCTCGGCGGCCGCGGCGACGAGCAGCAGCCCGAGCGCCAGCAGCATCAGGCCTTTCAGATATTCCCCCACCCCCCGCGATAGTGCGGCAGAGCAACATGAATCGCTATCGCCCATTCCGTATCCCCGACCCGCCGAAATCCTCCCGCGGATCGTCAGCCAAGGTTGCGTAGAGCAGATGGTCTTGCCAGACACCGTCGATCTTGAGATAGCGCCGCGCCAGGCCCTCGCGCAGGAACCCGTTGCGCTCCAGCACACAGATCGAGGCCGCATTGTTCGGCATGCAGGCCGCTTCGATCCGATGCAGCTTGAGCTCGTCGAAAGCGAAGCGGATCGCGCCGGAGAGGGCCCGGGTCATGTGCCCACGTCCGGCATAAGGCTTGCCGACCCAGTAGCCCACCGCGGCAGCCTGGGTGACGCCACGGCGCACATTGCTCAGCGTGAGCCCTCCGAGCAGGCTGTCGTCGGTCTCCTGAAACAGGAAGAAGGCATACCCCATGTCGTCGCGCAGCTCGCGCTGGTAATGCCGGATCCGTCGGCGGAAGGCATCGCGGGAGAGCTCGTCGCGCGTCCACTGCGGCTCCCACGGAACGAGGTGATCGCGGCTCTTCGCCCGCAGCTCGGCCCAGGCGCCGTAGTCGCCCATGTGGGGAGGCCGAAGATAGATCCCTGCAACACGCACGTGAGGAAGCCATTCGCTGCCGAGGCCGGATCTCAGGAAAGCCATGGCATTGCTCCTCTCGACTTAGCGTGCCGACTTCGAAGCTCGCCCCTGTCCGGGGCTGGACTCATAGCCGCGCTTCAGTAGTCCGAGCAATTCGCTCGAAACCTCGACGACAGCACTGCCATATTCCTCGATCATCCCACTAACCGGCGAGGCGACGCTCGGCTCGCTGTGCATAATCGGCAGATCTCCTGCCGGCTCCCACGACCGCGATGGACGGGAGAGCTGATCGCGCAACGCGTTCGGCGACGGCCCGGATCCGTTCGGGCGTTACCTCCTCGATTTTCTGGACGAGCTCGGCGGGTGGAATCAGACGGTCGAAGAACATGAGCTGCCGTGCCATCTGCTCGGCCCGTGCCGAGGAGCTTTCGAGGCTCGTCAGCAGCCCGGCCTTGAGCTGAGCCTTTGCACGCGCCACTTCCACATCGGACGGAGGGGTGGCAGCGATGTTGAACAGCTCCGTCCCGATCACGTCGATGAGCTCCCCCATTTGCTCCGGGCCCGTCGCCGCATGGATGTCCAACATCCCACAATCGGCCATCCCCCATGCCGTCGAGTAGATCGCGTAGCAAAGCCCCCGATTTTCTCGCGCCGCCTGGAAGAGCCGGGACGACATTCCTCCGCCGAAAAGCCCGGAAAAGACCTGGGCGGCATAGAACTCCTGGTCGCGGTAGGATGGCGCTTCGAACCCGAGGAGCAGATGGCTCTGCTCGAAAAGCTTCCGCGAGGTGCGCCGTCCGCCAACGTATTGCGCCACCGAACCATCCTGCGATTCGCCGCCATACAGGCCTCCAAATAGGGCTTCAGCGTGGCGGACGAGTGAGCCGTGGTCAATCGCTCCGGCTGCTGAGATGACCATTTTCGGTGCAAGATAGCGGGTGCGCAGGAAGCTCCTGAGGTCCTCCGAGGTTAGGCGGGTGACGCTTTCGCGCGTGCCGATGATCGGCCTGCCGACCGCCTGTCCAGGGTAGGCGGCATCCTGAACGAGGTCGTAGGCGATCTCGTCCGGGATGTCCTGAGTGCCGGCGATCTCCTGCAGGATCACCTCGCGCTCACGCTCCAGCTCCGCCTCCGCATAGGTGGAGTTCTGCAGAATGTCTGCCAGGATATCGAGCGCGATGATCTCGTCACCCTTGAGCACGCGCGCGTAGTAGGCCGTCATTTCGAGGCTGGTCGCCGCGTTGAGCTCGCCGCCGACCTGCTCGATCTCTTCCGCTATCTGACGGGCCGTGCGCCGCCGCGTGCCCTTGAAGGCCATGTGCTCCAGAAGGTGGGAGATGCCGTGCTCGTTCTCGCTCTCGTGACGCGCCCCGGTTTCGACCCAGACGCCAAGCGAGATCGTTTCGAGATGGGGCATCTCGTGAGAAACGACCCTGAGCCCGTTCCGGAGCTTCGTGACGGCAGTGGTCATGCATTCTGCTCCATACCAGCGCCGGCCCGCTCCTCGACGAAACGCTCCACCGCAGCCAGATCGTTGGGTAGCAGAACGGAACACTCCTCATCGGTCGTCAGGGATGCAAGCCGCGGTGGCAGACGGGGCCGCTCGCCGAGGATC
>JAEVZQ010000477.1 GCA_023392135.1 Pseudomonadota bacterium
CGCCGCGACCGGCCGCTCCCTATCCTCATTTTGCGCTCAGTCCACTGTTTCCGTTTTGGACCGATCCGGATAGTAGCCGCGCCGCCTGTCCCGCTCCGTGAGCGCCGGGTCCCGCTTCGCGGGATCGCCGTAGCCACCGCCACCCGGGGTCTGTACCTCGATCCAATCGCCGGGCTTCAGAACAAAGCCTTCGCCCTTGGAGATATGCTCCGGCTCAATGATATTACCGCCGCGGCAGACCCGGATGACGTTCGGCGCTCCGGGTTTGCCGCCCAGAATCCCCGGAGGCCCGAAACGGCCGTGCTCCATGAGGAATGAGGCCTTGCCTTCGCCCCGCAGCAGCCGCGCGCGGTAGCGTACACCGAAACCGCCCCGGTACTTCCCAACGCCGCCGGAGCCTTCCCGCAACGCGAACTCGTCGAAAATAATCGGATAGCGCTGCTCGAGGATCTCGACCGGCTGCGATTTCGAGATGCCGATCGTGGAGCAGCCGTTGCTGATGCCGTCACCTCTCCACCAGCCGCCATACCCGCCGCCGGAGAAATAATACATGATGTAGTGTCGCTTCTCTTCGGGATCGTAACCGCCGAGGCTGATGTTTCCACTGGTGCCTGCCGGCGCCGCGAACAGCCGGTCGGGGATGGCCTGGGCTAGAGCCAGAAACACCGCCTCCATGACGCGCTGCGACACCTCGGCTGCGCAACCCGCAACGGGTCGCGGGTATTCCGCGTAAAGAAAAGTGCCCCGCGGCTCATTGACATGAATGGGCGCGAAACAACCCGAGTTCATCGGCACATTCGGGAAAATGTGCTTCATCGCGCCGTAGACCGCCGAAACCGTCGTTGCCCAAACGGAATTGAGTGGACCCGCGCAAGGTAGGCTTGATTTCGAAAAGTCGAAGCTGATATCCGATCCGCTGACCGAAACATCGAGCCGTACCTCGAGCGGCTCGTTCACGACGCCGTCACTGTCGAGATACGCCACGCTGGAATAGGTCCCGTCCGGAATGGTCTCGATATGCGCGCGCATCATCTGCTCGGAACGGCGGCGCAGCTCGGCAATGGCCTCCTCGACAGTTTCGCGTCCGTAGCGGTCGAGCAGCGCGGTCAGTCGCCGCGCCCCGGCTTCCAGCGCGCCAAGGTGGGCCTTGATGTCGCCGATGCGCTCGTCCGAAACGCGGATATTGGCCAGCACCAGGCTCAAGATCTCGCGGTCGATCTCCCCGCGCCGGCACAGCTTGATCGGTGGAATGCGCAGACCTTCCTGGTGGATTTCCGTCGCGGTGCTGTTGAAACCGCCAGGCACCATGCCACCTGTGTCGGGCCAATGCCCCGTATTGGAGAGATAGCACCAGCGCTCGCCCCGATAATAGAATGGCCGCACCATCTTCACGTCCATCAGGTGCGTGCCGCCGAAGTAGGGGTCGTTCACGAGAATGACGTCGCCATCCTCCAGATCGTTCCTGGCCTTGATGACCGAGCGCGTCGTTTCCTGCATGACGCCGATGAAGATCGGCAGGGCGATTTCTCCCTGCGCGATCATCGATCCGTCTTCGAGCGCATAAATACCGTTCGATCGGTCGAAGGCCTCGGAAATAACCGGCGAAAAGGCCGTTTTCTCGTGGACAATGTCCATTTCGGTGCAGACTTGCTGCAGGCCCTTTTCGATGACGGTCAGCAAGACGGGATCTATGGTCATGATCGCCCTATCCTTCAGCCAGCAGCCGGGCGTTAGCCCAAGTCGATGAGAATATTGCCGATGTCGTCGACCCTGCAGCGGGCGCCAGGGTCCACCACCAGGGTCGAATCCATCTGCTCGAGAATGGCAGGCCCTTCGAACTGCGCTCCAGCCGGCAGCAGGTCACGACGGTAAATGTCTGTCTCCGTCCACTTTCCGTCGAAAAAGACCCTGCGCTTGCCTGTGCGAGCGTCGTCCAAGCTGCCTTTCACTTGCGGCCGGAACAGCGAAAGATCGAGGCTTTCGCGCTCCCCGATGACCGTCGTGCGCACGTTGACGAGCATCGGCACCATCTCCGAGAGGGAGATGCCAAACCTGTCGCGATAATGCTGTGCCAATTTATCTGCCAATCCTTCGGGATCGAACCCGGGGCTCTCGACGGAAATACGGATGACATGCGATTGCCCTCGGTAGAGCAGATCCGCTTCATGCCGGACAATGACTTTTTCGACCTCTACCTTTTCGCGGGTAAGGAGGGCGTGCCCCTCCTCGACCTGCTGGGCAAAAATTCGGTCGATTTCCGTCCTGTCGAGAGAAGCCAGCGGAAGATTGACCGTCTGGACGAAATCGTGCCGGACATCGGCGAGAATGCACCCCAGGGCCGAGGTCAGACCAGGGAATCGCGGCACGAGAACATGCGGGATGCCGAGCTCGCGCGCGATCGCGACGGCGTGGAGGGGTCCTGCTCCGCCAAACGGCATCATTGCAAAGTCCCGTGGATTGTGCCCCTTTTCAATCGAAATGAGGCGGATGGCGCCGGCCAACTCGTTGACGGCGATATCGACAATGGCTGCCGCGCTGGAAACCGCATCCAGCCCAAGATGACGGCCGATCTTCTCCTCTAGAATGCGCGCGATTTCATCGAGTGGAGCAGGTGAATCGGAGCCTGTGATTGCAGCGGGATTGATCCGCCCCAGCAGAAGGTCGGCGTCTGTAATAGTGGGATCCTTGCCGCCGCGGCCATAGCCGATCGGACCGGGGAGCGAGCCGGCGCTTTCCGGACCGACTCGCAACATCCCCGCTGCATCGATCTGCGCGATACTGCCCCCGCCCGCTCCAACCGTATTTATATCGATCATCGGGATACGGATGGGGACACTATAGGCGAGATCCTTTTCGGCCGTAATGACCGGCTCACCATCGACGACAACTGCCACGTCATAGCTGGTGCCG
>JAEVZQ010000495.1 GCA_023392135.1 Pseudomonadota bacterium
GCATAGGACAGGGCGACAACCAGCGACAGCCCGACGCCAGTGTAGCTGACACCCATCAGCACCGAATGCGCAATCGACCTGTCCACGCGGGCCGGACTGAGCACCGATCGGTCCAGCCATCGCTGGAAGATGCGTGTCACCAATAGCAGGACAAGGAACAGCGCCAGCGAAAGCAGGATGCGCCCCAGCGAGATCTGGAACTGGCCGATCTCGAATCCGACGATGCCGAGCCGCAGCCAATCGAGGATATCCTCGCGTGTGTAGCCCCAGGTCAGCAGAACGAGAGGCAGAACGGCCAGCAGCAGGAGGAACTCGAAGAGGAAGACGAGCAGGCGTGTCAGGTAGCTGGTGCGCTCGTGATCGAGACCGAGGCGAGTCCCGAGCATCCGCCCCATCGTGCGCTCACCATCGGTGAGCACGAGCGCGACGCGCCGGACCACCAGGTGAACGGAGAGAATCAGGAGACCCGTTCCCCCGATCAGCATCACCTGCGTGGAGATGAACTTGGCAAGGGCGACATATCCGGCGAGTGTCGCGCCGATGATCGCCAGCGCCGCCGCCGCGATCGGTATCTTCAGCCAACGCGGACGTGTCCGGGTGGGCGGCTCAAGAAGTGCCGCCTCGCGGCTGGCCAGCGGAATCCGCGTGAAAGCGATCAGCAGCGCAGCGAAGGCGAGGCTTGTCATTGCCGCCTGTGCCGCCCCGATCTCGATCGGCAGATAAAGCATCCGCACGACGTCGCCGAGCAACAGGTCGAGCGCGATCAGAACCGCGAAAAGTTTCGCCACCCGTAGCAGCTTGGGGGCGCTCACATCGGCGATGTCGATCAGCCGTTGACCGGACGCGGTTGGCGACAGCGCAGCTCCAGCCAGGGCGCGGAGGACCTGGAACACAACGAAGGATCGCAGCGCAGCGAGCGCGAACTCACCCGCGGTGACGGTAAACAGGCCGGACCAGGCAAGCCCGACGTAGCCGGTGGTAGCTGCTGCGAGCGGTGGCAGCGCAACGCCGGCGGCGAGCCAGAATGCTTCAGCGGCCCCGGGAAAATACTGCATGAGCCGTGCGGGGCTGGCCTGGATCCTGCGCCGGATGAGCGGCAGCGGCAGCCTGAATGCGGCATAGGCGCCAATTGCAGCAGCCAGCACGAGAGCAAGAACGAGCAGGTTCGATCCGGCACGCCGCCACCACTCGGCTGCCTGATTTGCGATCTGTCGGCCCGTTCTCGGCAGCTCTGCCGCGAACGCCTTCCAGGTCGCCAGGGACAAGTGGCTCCCCGAATGCCGCACCAGGTCAAGCGCGAACAACGTCTGGCGCAACCGCTGCACGTGCCCGACAAGCTGGCGCGAACGAACCGTGGCCAGCTCGACGGTCTTGATGGCACCTTCGAGCTCGGTCTGAATGGCGGTCAACCGGCTCCGCTCGGCTGCGATTCCCGGTGCTTCGGGTGCGGCATCCTTGTCAGGTGGTGGCCCGAGCTTCTGGACCTGCGCTTTCACTGCGGTCAAACGCGGCCGCAGGGCTTCGATCACCTGCTGGGCTTCGATCTCGATCCGCTCCAGCTCCATGCGCTGGGCCGTCAGTCCGTCCTCGCGAGCCTTGACCCGCTCGATCCCCTTCGCGGCCGTTTCGATATCCGAGGCGACCCGGGCGACCCTTTGGGCGAGCTCGGCAGGAAAGAGCGACGGAGGCGAGATTATCGCAGGCTGGGGCGGCGAGGCCGGAGGAGCAGCCTCACCCGTTCCAATAGTGTCCTGGGCAAGAGCTGCGGTAAGCAGGCCGAAGCAGCTTGCCAGTATGATGATCAGTCGGGTCAGCCCAAGCACCATTTTCCGGTTCCGATGGACGGCATTCCAGCCCGGGCTGCTGCGCGCCGGTATCGATCGCCCGTCGCTCGCAGTCCCCTGACGGACGTTGATGCTCACGCTTTACTCACGGCCTCCTTCAGGGACCGTGCCGGCCGTTGAAATACGGGCTCTGCCGGCTCGGCCGCCGGGCTCAGGCCGTTGGAAGCCTCGGGTGGCTGGATCCCGGTCTCGATCACCACGTCCACCGGCCCACCAGTCATGATCAGATGCTCTACTCCGTCCCGCCGGATGATCAGCAGCTTGCGCCGGCCATCCACGTTCGCCTGGTCGACCACCTCCAGACGCTTCGGCGGACGCGGACCGAAGAAGTTGCCGGAGAGCGCATCCTTCAGCGCACCGCTTGGCGAGCCCGTTGTGAAATACCCGCGCAGCAGCAACCCGCTCACCACCAGGAGGGCGGCGATGAAGATCACGAAAAGCAGCCAGTACAGGATATCCATTTGGCTCGACGCGGGGCCCCGCGCTCCTCTCGATCTGCTGGTTGGGAGGCGTGCACGCCCGTGTGGCGCCGCGAGGGCAGTATTCGTGTCGCCCCCTGTCCGGCATTCGTTCGCACCCCCGCCGTTGCAGCCTGAGGTATAGCGTGGTTCGTGGAACAGATTAACCAAAATGGCGCGGCAACTCGACTTTGGAGCATGACCGTGCCGGCACGGATGCACGACAGCATCGGACACGTGGCAACGATATCTTTACCGGGATCACCGAAACATTGAGATCAGCGCGTTTCCGGAACGCTTTGGCTCGGATTCAGTCGCGCTGAAGTCCGGCTTCGTGAACCGGTGTAAAAGTTGTGCGTAAGAGTAGCCTATGATGGCCGGCAAGACTGCCTTCTCGCAGAATCAGCTAATTTCCCCGATCATGAGGGAAATCGAGGCGCGACAGGGATCTCTGGCGGCTGATATTCCCCTGGTGAGTGCACGTCCCGGCGGGGGTATGATCGCCCTCGTTTCAGTAGTGCTCGCGGGGAGTTTCGGCGCGCTCGCGATTCTATCGGCAGATTTCAGCGAGCCCCTGTTGCTCACGGCGATGGCGTTTCTGGCCACGCTGGGCGTTTTCTTCCTGTTCGGGCTGGCGGCCGGTCACGTGCGAATCGGGGAGCCGTCAGCGGACACCGGCGTTCTGAAGGCCCTTGCGGCAAGCTTCGACGACGGCCTGTGCGTCACGACGCTCGAAGGCCGCCGCATCTATGCCAATCGAGTGTTCGACGACCTGGTCGGCCCCGTCGAGTACGATCACGTCAGCGCGCTCGAATCGCTTTTCGCAGGCGAGCCGCAGGCGGCGGAAGCCCTGTTCAGGCTGGCGCGCGCGGCAGGGCGCGGCGAGAACAGGACCGAGGAGTTTCGTCTTCGGACCATTTCTGGCGGCCAGCGGCAGTCCCGCTGGCTTCGTCTCGGCGTCACCCGGCTCGGCGTGGGGCAGGCGGAAGAGAGCGAGCCGCTCGTTTTGTGGCGTCTGGTCGACATTACCGACGAGCGCCGGCGGGAGGCCGAAACAGTCCGCGGGCTAGAAGCGACACTCGGTTATTACGAGTCCATGCCGCTCGGCCTCATGGTGGCTGGCGAGGATGCCAGCATCGAGCATCTGAACGGCACGCTGGCGACCTGGCTCGGGCTGAGCGCCGTCTCACTGGCACGAGGACTGAAGCTCACGGACATCGTTTCCGGCGATGGCGCGCTCCTGCTGAGAGCCCTCGCGCGCGACGCGGACGGGGGGGCACGCCGGATCGACCTCGACCTCGTGTGTGAGGACGGCCGCAGTTGGCCGGCCACTCTGGTCGTGGTGCCGCGCGACGGCGATGCAGGATTCGTTGCCGCAGTTCTGGAGCGTGCCCTCGAGGAGGACGCAACCGGCCGCGGGCGCACCGCGGAGGTCCGCTTCGCCCGGTTCTTCCAGTCGGCCCCCTTCGGCATCGCAACCGTCACGGCGGACGGCAGAATTGCCAGTGCCAACACGGCGTTCGCGCGGCTGATGCTGAATGGCCGGGGAGGCCGTGGCGACATGGCCCTCGACGTATTGACCCGGAACGTCGATCCGGAGCGTCGGGCGGAGGCCGAGGCCGCCCTCGACGACGCACTCGCGGGCAAGGCCAACATTCAACCGCTGGAGATCACGGTTGACGAATCTCGTGAATTCACCAGGCGGATTTTCTTCAGTGCCCTGGCGAGGGGTTCCGCGGCCGAAGCGGCGGTGCTCTACGTCATCGACGCCACCGAGCTGAAGGCGCTCGAGTTCCAGTTCGCGCAGAGCCAGAAGATGGAGGCGGTCGGCAAACTCGCCGGTGGCGTCGCACACGACTTCAACAACGTGCTGACGGCTATCATCGGCTTTTCCGATCTATTGCTGCAGACGCACCGGCCGGGTGATCCCGCCTACCAGAACATCATCAATATCAAGACGAGCGCGAACCGTGCCGCGGAGCTCGTCAGCCAGCTGCTCGCATTCTCCCGCCGCCAGACCCTGCAGCCGGAGGTGTTGCAAGTAAACGAGATCGTCACCGACACGTCGGTGATCCTGAACCGGCTTCTGGGCGAGAAGATCGAGCTGAAAATCCTGCCGGGCCGCGATCTCTGGTACGTCAAGGCGGACCGATCACAGCTTCAGTCCGTGATCGTCAATCTGGCGGTCAACGCCCGCGACGCCATGCCGGACGGCGGTCGACTGACCATTCGCTCGCGCAATATCGGCGAGCGCGAAAGTCAGAAGCTGGAGCCTCAGAACCTGCCGATCGGCGAGTACGTGATGATCGAGGTCGAGGATACTGGCCACGGCATGACCGCCGAAGTGCAGGCCAAGATCTTCGAGCCGTTCTTTACGACCAAGAGCGTCGGCAAGGGTACGGGCCTCGGTCTCGCGACGGTGTACGGCATCGTAAAGCAGACCGGCGGCTACGTCTTCGTCCACAGCGCGCCGGGGAAGGGCACCGCTTTCCGGGTTTACCTACCGCGACATTTCCTCGACGCCAATGGCGAGGCGGAACTCGCCGACGAGAAGGCGGCGAAGAAGGACCGCCATTCGGATCTGACCGGCGCCGGCCGGGTTCTCCTGGTGGAGGACGAGGATGCCGTGCGCAGCTTCGCGGTCGAGGCGCTGAACCGGCAGGGCTACGAGGTGCTGGAGGCAACGAGCGGCGCCGAAGCCATCGACATTGTAAGCGAAGCGGACCGGCCCATCGACATCGTCGTCAGTGACGTCATCATGCCCGAGATGGACGGCCCCAGCATGTACAAGGTGCTGCGGAAGACGAATCCCGGGCTGAAGATCGTGTTCATGTCCGGTTACCCCGACGATGCCTTCAAGAACGCGCTCGAATCCGACGAGACGTTCGCATTCTTGCAGAAACCCTTCTCGCTCGCGCAGCTTGCAGCCAAGGTGAAGGCGGAGCTTGGGCACTAGCCTCGGTCTATACCGCCCGCAGCTGTTCGAGAGCGGTCACTAGTGGTCCGATTCCGGCATTTGCATCCCGCCGCGGCAAGCTCGAGAGCAAATGCCGCAATCAAAACGACCACTAGCAACTATCTGAGTCGAGTGGAGCATTTGAATTTGACATTTGATACGGCACGTGCCGCAAACGGGGATCAAATGGCAAATTTGCTCCACTAGGCCCAAATCGGCGTAACTGCCGCATGCGTCTGGGGTGGCTCCTCTCTTGTGCTGGAACACGGTGAGAACATTTCATGTCTCGGAGTGGAATAGCTGTCTGAACTCAACCGTCCGTTCACCCTCGACAGATGAGAACAAATCGCGTACATTGGGTTAACCAATTGCCGATCTGAAACCGCTGCCATAGGGTGACGCCGAT
>JAEVZQ010000018.1 GCA_023392135.1 Pseudomonadota bacterium
CGCGAGGACAAGGTCTAGGTTATGCTCGACGATGATGATGGAGGCGTGCACGCGCAGGCGGTCGAAAACACTGAACAGCTCCTGGACCACCGATGGGGCCAAGCCTTCGAAGGGCTCGTCGAGAAGCAGTAGGCGCACATTGCCTGAGAGGGCGCGCGCGACCGCCGCCATCTGCTGCTCGCCGCCCGATAGATAGTCGGCAGGGGCGTTCATCCGTTCCTTCAGGCGAGGGAAGAACTCAAAGATCCGCCCTTCGCTCCAGACCACGCCCTCACTGCCGTCCGTCTTGCGGGCGAGGCGGCCGAGCGCGAGGTTGTCGGCAACCGTCATGCCGGCGAACAGTCCGCGGCCCTGCGGCACGTAGCCGATCCCGAGGCGGGCGATATCCGGCGCGGGAAGACCCGCGATCTCCCGCCCGTTGAGCTTGATGCTGCCGGAAGCCGGGCGGACGAGACCAGCCAGCGTTTTCAGTAGCGTCGACTTTCCGGCCCCGTTACGCCCGAGCAGCGCAACGATCTCGCCCTCGCGGACATCCAGGCTTGCCTCCTGAAGGATGTGGCTCTTGCCGTAGAATGCGTTGACCCGCTCGAACCGCAGCACCTCCCGACGATCTGCAACCGGAACGGAACTGCGGCCGATGACGGTCGGCGTGCCGGTGCCCGTATAGATCTCCTGCACGCGCTTATCCGAACGTACCTCCTCAGGCGACCCGGCCATCAGCACTTCGCCGTGATTCATTACGGTGACGTGGTCGGAAAATCCGAGGACCCGGTCGATGTCGTGCTCGACGATGAGTACAGGGATGTGGGCAGAAATGGTCTTGATGAGATTGGAAACGCGTTCGCGCTCGGCAGCCGCGAGACCGGCCAACGGCTCGTCGAGCAGCAACACCTGCGGCCGGGCACCGAGCGCCATTCCGAGATCGACCAGCCGCTGACCACCATAGGAAAGGTCGCCACCCAGGATGTGCTCGATCCCTTCGAGTCCGAGGAAACGGATCAGCTCCGTCGTTTGCTCATGAAGATCCGCATAACTGTCGACATCGCGCCAGGCATCGAACCGGGCGGGATGGCCGGCCTGCAAGCCGAGGCGGATGCTTTCGTATATCGACAGCCCGCGAAACAGGCTCGTGATCTGGAACGATCGGGCGACGCCCATCTCGCATATGCGGTTCGCGGCATGCTTCTCGATCGCGCTCCCATAAAGCCGCACAGTTCCGCGATCCGGCGTGTAGAGGCCGGAAACGAGGTTGAACAGCGTCGTCTTGCCCGCACCGTTCGGGCCGATGAGCGCGTGGATCTCAAGTGGACTGACTTTCAGACTGGCCTCGACGACAGCACGGATACCGCCGAAATGCTTGGAGATTCCCTCGACCTCGAGCGCGGTGCCCGAGCGCGCAGGCGGACGCAAGAACGAGGGTAACGGGATTCCTTCCCTGATCTTCCGCGTGCTCATGGCCGCCGCTTCGGAAGGAGGCTTGCGCCAGAGCCGTTTCAATTCGCTCCAGATGCCGATGAGCCCGCTCGGTGAGAAAATTACAAAACCGACGAAGACCATCCCGAACCAGAGCAGCCAATTCCCGGTCCACATGGAAAACAATTCACGGAACAGGACGTAGAAGATCGCGCCGAGTGCCGGGCCGAGCAGGCTGTGCATGCCGCCGATAACGACCATCGCCAGCAACTCGCCGGAAAGCGCGATCGACGTGGCGTCTGCAGAGACGAGATAGTGGAGGAAGCCGAACAGTGCGCCGGCAAGTCCTGTTACGGTTGCGGAGAGCACGAACGCGCCCAGGCGGTATGTGTCGACGGGATAGCCCAGGAACGTCGTGCGCAGCTGGTTCTCGCGGATTGCCACCAGCACATGCCCGAACGGCGAGCGCACGACGCGCAGCAGGCAGAACAGCACGCCGAGCCCGATAACGGCGACCAGAGCGTAATACGCAAGCGCATCGTCGAAAGAGATCGGGCCGAGACTGCCGCGCTCGAGCCCGCCGAGCCCGTCCTCCCCGCCCGTCACCTCCGTCCAGCGGAAGCTCACGGCATATGTCAGGGCCGACAGTGCCAGCGTCAGGAGGGCGAAGTAGACGCCGCGTCGGCGCAGAATCAGCATGCCGAGCACGATGGAGAGCAGTGCCACGAAAAAAGCGCCGAGCAGAATGGGGACCAGGATTTCTCCGGGCTGCAAATGCTTCTGGGCGAGCGCCGCCGCATAGGCGCCGATGCCGAACCAGGCGGCATGGCCGAACGACACGAGCCCCGTGAAGCCGACAAGTACATTGAGGCCCATTGCGGCGATGGCGAGAATGACCACCGCGGTTGCGCTGCTGATCGTGAGGCCCAGGACCGTCATCAGAAGCGGCAGCACAATCAAGCCTGCAACGCCGACGAGCAGCGGCTGATATTTCGATATCGAGGGCCGAGATTTCATGCGGCTGCTCCTCACTCGAACTTCTCGATGCGTTCGCCGAGCAGGCCGCGCGGGCGGAAAATCAGCACCAGTGCCATCAGTGCGTAGATGGAAGCTTCACCCGCGGCAGGCAGGAAATGGATCGTGACACCGCGGACGACGCCGACGAGCACGGCCGCCAGTACGACGCCCCAGAAGCTGCCGAGGCCGCCGATCACCACGACCACAAAAGCAGCTGTCAGGATTTCTGCGCCCATGGCCGGGTGGACGTTCGCGATCGGCGCAAAAAGGGCGCCGGCCAGTGCCGCCATGCCGACGCCCAGCATGACGATCGCGGTCATATAAGGCTGCAGCCGGATTCCAAGCGCGGCCACCATGTCCGGGCGCTGGATGCCGGCGCGCACGACGCGGCCGAACGAGGTCTTCTGCAGAAGCAGCCATAGTCCAACCAGGACGACGACCACCACTGCGAGCAACATCAGCCGGTACCGGGAGAACAGGAAATTCCCGAGGATTACGCTTCCCTTGAGCTCTGCGGGCATCGAAACGGTGATCGGCGCCGCGCCCCAGATGATGCGGATCGCCTGCTCGGCGATCATGGCCAGACCGAAGGTCACCAGAAGCCCGAGGATCGGGTCGGCGGTATAGAATTTGCGCAGCAGGAAGCGCTCGAAAAGAATGCCGAGCATGGCCACCGCTATCGGCGAGAGCACCACCGCCGGGCCGAAACCGAAAAGCCGCATCAGCTCGACTGAAACATAGGCGCCGATGGCGTAGAACGCGCCATGCGCGAGGTTCACCACGCCACCGACGCTGAAGATCAGCGACAGGCCGAGCGCGATCAGCAGGTAATAGCCGCCGAGGACGAGGCCATTGACCACCTGCTCGAGCAAAAAGACGAGCTGCATCATCTATCCGTGGGCTATCGAGGGCGTCCAATGGTGCCGAGAACCGCAGGGCGCCCCTAATGAATTGCCCGAGCGAAGTGTGCTCGGGCCGGATCACGTCACAGGACGCACTCGTTCTGCTCGCGGGTCGGGGCGAGCACTTCCAGTGGCTCGTCCGGATTGGGCACCGCCTGGCCGAGCTGCAGGAAATCCCATTTGTCCTTCGCCTGGCCCTTCGGCTTCACCGTGAAGGGATAGGCCTCCTGCATCAGCTGATGGTCCCAGGAGCGGAAATAGCCCTTGCGGGCCTTCAGGATATCGAACTCAGTCTCCTTCTCGAAATATTCGATCAGTTTCTCCGTGTCCGTCGACTTCGCCTCGTCCATGGCCTGCGCCATCATCTTGAGCGAGACGTACTCGATCCAGGCATGGTTCTCCGGCGGCTTCCCGTGCTTCTCGCGGAAGGCGGCAACGAACGCTTTCGAGCCGGGCGTGTCGAGGTCGTGGTGCCAGACCGTCGGCCAAGTGCCGCTCAGGTTGCCTTCACCTGCGGCCCAGGCGTCTGCCGTATTGAGATTGAATCCGACAATGGGATAAGGCAGGCCGAACTCGGCGTATTGCTTGATGAGGTTCGTCACCTGGTTGCCGGCCAGATTCGAGCAGACCACATCGGGATTGGCCTGGCGGATCTTCAACAGGTAAGGGCTGAAGTCGGTCACGTCCGTAGCGACCAGCTCGTCGCCGATCAGGTTGCCCTCATGAGCCGCGAAGAACGCCTTGGCAGCGCGCAGCAGGTCGTGGCCAAACACATAGTCAGCGGTCAATGTGAAGAACTTCTTGCCCTTCACCATGTTGTCGCGGACCAGCGCCTTGCCGACCGCATTGACCATCACGGTGTTCGGAATGTCCACGTGGAAAGTGTAGCGATTGCAGTTCTTGCCGCGCAGCACGTCGGAGCGGGCGCCGATCTGCATGAAGAACTTCTTGTTGCGGTTGGCGACCTGCGAAATGGCCAGCGCCGAGGCCGATGAAATCTCGCCCATCAGCACGGTTGCGCCGTCACGCTCCAGCATTCGCTGCGCCTTGGTCGAGGCCGTCGCCGGATTGACCGAATCCTCCGACGTGATGTCGAGCTCGCGGCCCATGACGCCGCCAGCCTTGTTGATCTCTTCCTGGGCCATCTGAATGCCCATCACGGCGTACTCGCCAAGGGCGCCGAGGAATCCGGTCAGCGGCGTGAGGTGGCCGATTTTGATCTTGTCCGACTGGGCCCTCACAATGGCGGGGAAGCCGAGCACGGCAGCGCCAGCGACGCTTGCACCGGCCTTCAATACAGTTCGGCGGCTCTGATGGGTCATCAACGGTTTCCTCCTTGCGTCCGTTGCTCTTGATTATTCGCCGTGGCCGGACTCCGAACCGGCCCTGGCGATTTGGTTTGCTGTGCCGGCGCGGCCCAGCCATCCAACATTACAGACGGTCAGCTCGTTTGCCATTATAAATTGACGTGCCACATGCTGAAAACTAGGCTCCTGGGAAAACTGCGGATCACCTCTACCCAAGGGAGAATCGGGACGTGGATGCACTGACGAAGGCGGCTTCGCTGGTCTGGTTCGTGACGGGCTGCTCCTCGGGGCTCGGCCGCGCGCTCTGCGAGCGCCTGCTCGAAAACGGCGCGCGTGTCGTGTGCACGGCCAGGGACGTGAGTGCGATCTCCGATCTGCGCGAGCGCTACGGCGAGCGCGCCATCATCCTGCCGCTGGACGTTACCGATCCGTCCGGCGTCCAGTCCGCCGTGCAGCGCGCCCTGGGGGAAGCCGGCCGCATCGACGTGCTGGTGAACAATGCCGGCTATGGCCTCGTCGGCGCCCTGGAGGAGGTCGATGAGGACGCCATGAAGGCCGCCTTCGATGCCAACGTTTACGGCGTCTATCGCGTGACCCGCGCGGTGCTGCCCCACATGCGCGAGCGCGGCAGCGGTCATATTCTCAATGTGTCATCGATGATGGGCGTCATCGGCGCGCCGGGATTCTCGTTCTACAGCGCGACGAAGTTCGCGGTGGAGGGCATGACGGAGGCTTTGGCAGGCGAGGTGAAGGGCTTCGGCATCAAGGTGACGATCATCGAGCCCGGGCCGTTCCGCACGGACTTCCGCAGCCGCTCGCTGAAGGCGGCGCCGCCGATGAAGGCCTATGCGGAGACGGTCGGAAAGTTCCGTGAGAAGCTGCGTGAAACCGACGGGCAGCAGCCGGGTGATCCCCGCCGGGCCGCAGAGGCCATGATGACGGTCGTCGGCTCCGACGATCCACCCCTGCGACTGCCGCTCGGCGAGATCTCCCTCAATGGAATTCGCAGCAAGCTCGGCCGCATCAAGGACGAGCTCGATCGTTGGGAGGAGGTCTCGGTCGCCACCTCGTTCGCGTAGGCTGCTGTGCGTGTGGGAAACCCCGGTCTGCCGAACTGTTGACGAAGCCGGCTCGTATGACCCGGGTGAAACCCGACCGCGCGAGCCGGCAGTCCCATGAGCACCATTCGAACCAACGCCGTCGTAACCAGAAGAACCGCTCTTTGCCTTTCACTCGGCGGTCTGGCTGCAGCGGCGCTTGGGCGTCTCCCAGCCAGAGCCGAGGCGCTGGAGCGGCGTCAGGATCTTTACCCGATCTTCACCGAGCATGGTGCCGTGGGCACATTCGTGCTCTACGAAGCGACGGCGGACCGCCTCGTTCTGGTCAATGCCGAGCGCGCAAAACAGCGCTTTGTTCCAGCATCGACATTCAAGATCGCAAACAGCCTGATCGCCCTCGAAACGGGTGCGGTGAAGGACGCCGACGAGGTCATTCCCTACGGGGGCAAGCCGCAGCAGATCACGGCATGGGAAAGGGACATGCCGATGCGTGAGGCCATCAAGGTCTCCAACGTGCCGGTTTACCAGGAGCTGGCGCGCCGCATCGGCCTCGAGCAATACAGAGTGTGGCTCGATCGGCTGCGGTACGGAAATCGCGAGGTCGGCACGGCGGTCGACAGGTTCTGGCTCGATGGACCGCTGCGGATCAGCGCCGTCGAGCAGGCCCGCTTCGTTGGGCTCCTTGCCAACCAGAAGCTCGATGCCAGTGCGCGCTCGCAAGCCATAGCCCGGGAGATTCTCCGGTCGGAGGAAAAGGACAGCGCCGCCCTCTTCGCCAAGACGGGCTGGTACTTCTCGAAGACCGAAACTTCGGTCGGCTGGTGGACAGGCTGGGTCGAGCGGGAAGGTCGTACCCTCGCCTTCTCGCTCAATATCGACATGCCCAAACTGTCAGATGCCCCGAAACGGATCGAAATCGGCAAGGCGCTGCTTGCAAAATTGAGTGCCTATTGAGTATCGGGGCTGCTATACTTCGGCGCGGAAATCGCCTTCCATCCACGTGGCGATCACTTCCAGTTCCGACGTGAGGGCCACGAGATCGGCATAAGCCCCGGCACGAATGATGCCACGTTCATCATCGAGCCCGAGGAAGCGCGCCGGTGTCAACGATGCGGCGCGCAGCGCATCTTCCAATGGCACTCCTGCCAGCCGGACAGCATTGCGGACCGCCGAGGCCATGTCGAGGTGCGCGCCCGCCAACGTGCCGTTCTCAGCGGTCAGTCGACCGTCCTTGAGCGTGATCGTCCGGCCCATGAGCTGAAAGCGCTCCGTCGATGCGCCGACCGTCGGCATGGCGTCCGTAACGAGCGCAATGCCGTCAGCCCCCTTGGCGGCGAAGGCGGCACGCACGTTTATCAGATCCACGTGGATACCGTCGACGATCAGGCCGGCCGTGAGCCGCGGCTCGGCCAATGCCGCACCGACAATGCCCGGCGCGCGACCTGCCAGCGGCGGCATGGCGTTGAAGAGGTGGGTCACGCCGCTGAGGCCGTCGGCCACGGCCCGCATCACGTCCTCAGCAGTCGCCTCGCTGTGCCCGACCGACACGCGCACACCGGCCTCAGTGAGGCCGCTCACGAAGCCGGGCGGCACACATTCCGGCGCCAGCGTGATCATCGAGGCCCCGGCTTTCCCAAGATCGCTCAGCCAGTCGAGATCGTCGGCAGCCGCATGGGCGATGCGGTCCGGCCGGTGAACACCGGGACGCGCCGGGCTGATAAAGGGACCCTCGAGATGCAGGCCAAGCACGCCATCGCGACCCGCGGCGCTGCGGGCCGCCGCAATGGCAGCCTGCGTTCGGGCGCGCGTGTCGGTGATCAGGGTCGGGAGGCAGCCGGTGGTGCCGAAGCGCCGGTGCGCGCGTGCAATGGCGCGCATAGCCTCGGGCGTCGGATCGTCATTGAGCAGCACGCCCCCGCCGCCGTTCACCTGCAGGTCGATGAAGCCGGGGGCGAGTATCGACCCGGCAGGCAGCCGGCGCTGCGTCCAGTCTGACGGAACATTTCCCCAAGGCGCCAGCCCCCGAATGCGGCCCCGCTCGATCAGAACCGCGGTCTTCTGATGCCAATCGCGGCCATCGAACACGCGATCCGCAAGGACGGCGTGCTTTTCGTGTCGCGCGGTTGTGCCTGGCTGCATCGACATGGGGCTCTCTTAGACGTTTTAAGCGGCCAGTGCTCCGGTGCGGCGCCACAACGCACACGTTTGCGGCCGCCCCGCTTGCTCGCTGTGATTGCATCTGCAATGAACCCACAACCTACGTCAAGCGACGAGCCGCGGCGCATCCTCGCGACGCATGTCGCGTTAACGACGCATGGAGTCACGTGCGTGGGTCGCCGCCGCTTCATTTCCGGCAGAGGAGCAGATGCGCACCGAGCAGTTCAGTCCCCGCTATCTCGATCTCGATGCGTGGCCGACCGCGGAGATGATCGGGTCCATGTACGAGGGCCAGCTTGTGGCAGCGGCAGCGGTTCAGGGTGCTCTCGGTTCGATCGCGGCGGCAGTCGACGATGCCGTGCCTGCCCTGCGCCGGGGTGGACGCATCGTGTACGTTGGCGCAGGAACCTCGGGCCGCATAGGTGTTCAGGACGGCACCGAGTTGCCCGCGACGTACGGATGGCCCGCTGACCGGCTGATTTTCGCGATGGCTGGCGGCTTGGGGGCGCTCGTGCAGAGCGTCGAAGGCGCAGAGGACAACGAAGCGGCGGGCGCCGGAGCGATGGCGGACGCCGGCATCAATGGTGACGACGTGGTGATCGGGCTCGCGGCCAGCGGAACAACTCCCTATACCATCGGCGCTCTCAAGAGCGCAGGCGACGTCGGCGCCGTCACCATCGCCATCGCCAACAATCCCGGCGCTCCGCTGCTGGACGTTGCTCGCCACCCGATCCTGGTCGAGACGGGACCAGAAGTGATCGCCGGCTCCACCCGAATGAAGGCGGGAACGGCGCAGAAGATCGTGCTGAATCTCTTCTCGACGGCCGTCATGGTGAAGCTCGGGCGCGTCTACCGCGGCCTCATGGTTCACATGCGCGCCACCAACGTCAAGCTGAAGCGCCGCGCCGAGCGGATGGTGCGGGAGATCGTCGGCTGCTCCCCGGACCAGGCCTCCCAGTTGGTCGAGCAGGCCGACGGAGACGTTAAAACTGCAGTCCTGCTGGGTTTCGGCCTCGATCCGATCCAGGCTGCTGGTCTTCTGGCCCGCCATGAAGGAAACCTGCGGTCCGCCATTGGTGAGATGATTTCGTCGTGACGATCACCGGACATGCAGCCCCCACGGCAATGGCCCGGGAAATTGCCGAAATCCCGCACGTTGCGCGACGGCTGATCGACAGCTCGGATCGGATCGACACGCTTGTCGATCGCATCCGGATCGCCCGCCCACGAGTCGTCGTCGTGTGCGGGCGCGGCAGCTCCGGCCACGGCGGTGTCTATCTGCGATACCTGTTCGAGACGCGGGTCGGCCTGCTCGTCTCAGCCGCAGCGCCGTCGATCGTCACCGCCTATCAGCGGCCGCCGGACATGCGGGATGCACTGTTCATTCTGGTTTCACAATCCGGCCGCAGCCCGGATCTGGTGACCACGACAGAAGTGGCTCGTTCAGCTGGCGCGCTGACACTCGCGATCGTCAACGACGAGCACTCGCCTGCGGCTTCGGGATCTGACCTGGTGCTGCCGATCGGCGCTGGTCCCGAGCACGCGGTCGCCGCCACCAAGACAGTCGCACTCTCGATGCTTGCCGGCGCGCTGATCGTGGCGAAGCTCACACAGGATGAAGATTTGCTCGACGCTCTGAACCGGCTCCCGGATCGCCTTCAGGATGCGCTTGGCTGCGACTGGTCGGATTGGGGCCACAGCCTCGTGCCGGCAGCCGCGGCCTTCGTCGCGGCGCGAGGCTATGGCCTCGGAACGGGCCGGGAGATCGCCTTGAAGATGACCGAGGCCCTGCGGCTGCCGGCGCTCGGCTACAGCGCCGCGGAGCTGAGGCACGGTCCACGGGCGGGCATTACGCCGGAGACGCCTGTCCTCGTCCTCCGGCAGAATGACGAGTCTGCGCTGGCGGTCGACGATCTGGTCGAAGACCTTCGCCAGGAAAACGAGACGGTGTTCCTGGCCGGAGGTCCCCTCAGCACGCTGCCCAGGATCGGGGACGATCATCCGATCTGTGACCCGATCGCGATGCTGCTTCCAGCCTACAACGCAATCGAGGCTGCCGCACGCCGCCGCGGCCTCGATCCGGACCGGCCAGAGCACCTCAGCAAGGTGACGCGCACGCTTTGAGGCCGTGCGCGGTCACCAGGGCCGGGCTAGCAGCCAGATCGTGGAGAAGGCCGCGAACGCGAACGCGACCCCGATGGGCACGATCACGATCTGCAAACCGGCCTCCCGCCGGCCCATGATTCCGGTGAAAATCGAGACCTGATCTACTCTCCGCTGCTTCGTATCGCGGTGCCACCGTGTGTCACGGCCAGTCCTGATCCGTGACATGAGGATGGGAATGCCGAAGAACATGCTGGTGTAGAAGACCGAGATGACGACAGCGAACAAGGCCTCACCGTTGGCCAGAAACGT
>JAEVZQ010000039.1 GCA_023392135.1 Pseudomonadota bacterium
CTACAAGGTTGCGAAATATTACTACTGGCCCGGTATGCACGAGCCCGGGACGCAGATCGAAGTGACGGTCGACAAGAAGAAGTTCACGGCGCTGCCGAAAGACGTGCAGCGGATCTTCGAGGTGTGCTGTCACAACGAGAACAATCTGTTCACTTCGGAGTTCAACGCTCGCAACGGTGGTGCGCTGGAGACGCTCATCCGGCAGCATAACGTGCAGCTCAAGCGCTTCCCGAACGACTTCCTTCAGGCCTACGGAAGTGCCTCAGGTGAGGTCATTCAGGAAATGCGGGACAGCGGCGATCCGATCACGAAGGAAATCGTCGAGTCGTTCCTGAAGGCTCGGCGCGATCTCATGAACTGGGCGCGGATTGCCGATCAGGGGTTCATGAACGCCCGCCTGCTGGACATCAAGTTCCCGACCTGATCCAGCGGACGATCAATGCATTTGCGGGGCCCGGGCGACGGGCCCCGTTCTTATTTCGGCGTTCATCACCCCAAGACCTGCAAACCCATCAGGACCATTGCCATTCCAGCAACGAGCACGGTCATGTGCCCGAGCATGAGACATTCCTTTGCAAGTCTGCTCTTGACTGGACCTGGGCGGTTTTGCCTGTCGATCAACCTCCATAACGCGAACAGGGTGACGAACCAGAGCACGAGAAGGCCGGCTCCGATTTCGACGACTTTCAGGTCTTCCATGGTGTGCGCCCCCGTCAGCGATTGGTGGAGAAGGGATCATCGTCCAGCGGTATCCCTTCCTCGTCGAACTTGAGGTTCTCCTGGATGAACTCGCCGATGCCGCGGCTGCTGTTGCCAGCGGGGGCAGTCTGCTCGATCTGGGGTTGACCGAACAGTTTCTCGGGCAGCCAGGTCGCTGCCTGCGGGAATGCCCAAAGCAGGCTCAGTCCGAGAATTTGCAGGAAGACGAACGGGACGGCACCGGCCCAGATCTCCGCGGTCAAAACGCTGGGTGGCGCGATGCCCCTCATGTAGAACAGCGTGAACCCGAACGGAGGGGTGAGAAAGCTCGTTTGCAGGTTCATGGCGATCATCACGCCGAGCCAGATCGGGTCGAGTCCGAGCAGGATCAGGGGCGGGCCGCAAATCGGCAGCATGATGAGAATGATCTCGAAGGTGTCGAGGAAGAAGCCGAGGATGAACATGATCGCCATGACGGCGAGCATCGCGCCGAATGCGCCGCCGGGAAGGTTGTGAAGAGCCTGCTCGACCATGTGCTCGCCGCCCAGGCCGCGGAAAACGAGTGAGAAAAGCGAAGCCGCCAGAACGATGACGAAGATGATCGATGTCGTGATCATCGTATTCAGGGCGGCATAGCGAATGGTGGCAAAGGACAGCCTTCGATTGATGGCCGCCAGAAGCATGGCGCCGACGGCACCGACCGACGCGGACTCCGTCGGCGTGGCGAATCCCAAGAGGATACTGCCCAGAACGGCTACGATAAGGATCAGCGGCGGAATGAGCACGATGACCACGCGGATCGGCAGGCCCCTGCGCTCCTCGGGCGACATGACGAGTGCCGGAACCGTCTCGGGCTGGAAGACGGCCTTGTAGACGACCCAGAGCAGGAACAACCCCACGAGAAAGAAACCGGGAATGAGCGCTCCGGCGAATAGGTCACCCACGGATATCGGTGTCGGGGCGAAGTTCCCCAGCTTGAGTTGCGCCGCTTGATTGACGCCGGCCAGGAGATCGCCGGCGAAAATGAGCACGGTCGACGGCGGTATGATCTGTGCGAGCGTCGAGGATGCGCCGATCGCACCCGTTGCTAGCATCGGACAGTAGCCTGCACGCAGCATGGCCGGCAGGCTGATCAGGCCCATGGTGATGACGGTCGCGCCGACGACTCCTGTCGAAGCCGCCAGCAAGGCACCCACGACGACGACTGAAAAGGCCAGTCCGCCGCGTAATGGCCCGAAGAGCTGCCCCATGGTCGTGAGCAGCGCCTCGGCAAGCCCCGACTTCTCCAGGATCAGCCCCATGAAGATGAACAGCGGCACCGCGACCAGCACGTCGTTGGTCATGGTGCCGAGATATCGGAGGGGCAGGCCGTTGAGGATGGCGTAGTCGAAGGCGCCGAACTGATGACCGAGCACTGCGAAGATCAACGACGTGCCGGCCAGAGTGAGCGCGATCGGATATCCGATGAGCAGCGTGCCGATGACCGACAGGAAAAGGCAGATGGACAGGATGTCGCCAACGTTGAAGGCTGAAAGCATGGGCTGTTCCGCTCAGGGCTGCTGTTGATGGGCCAGACGCTGGCGGTGGGTCAGTCGGCAGTGGGCTGAGCGGGCAGCAGCTCGGGTCGGCCGCCGAGGACGATGGCGCTGCGGGCGCAGATCGCCAGCCCCTGCAGCAGCATGAGAGCGCAGAAGCCGAGGATGACGGACTTGAGCAGATAGAGACCGGGCATGCCGCCGACCTGCGGCGACTCTTCCCCAAGCGCCCATGACGCGGTGACATAGGGCCAAGCATAGTACCAGAGCACGATGATCCACGGGAACAGGAATACGATCGTGGACAGTAGGTCGAGCAAGGCCTGCGTTCGCTGGGAGCGGGACGCATAAACGATGTCGACCCGAACGTGCCGGTTGACCATCAGCGTGAAAGCGGCGCCGAGCATGAACGCCGTGGCGTGCGTCCAGATGAACAGCTCCTGCAGCCAGATGAAGCCCGTTTCGAAAACGTAGCGGATAATAACGACGGTGGCGCAGATGAGCACCGTTGCCAGTGTGAGATAGGCAACAGTGCGGCCTACCACGTTGTTGACGGCTTCTGCGAAGCGCACGAAGCCTGCCAGTGCGCGCATATGCGTTTCTCTCCCCTGAGCGTCGTTCTTTTTTTGAACTTTAACAGCCAACTGACCGCGCCGCCAAGTCTTCTACGCTGTCGGGGGCAGCAGCTGCCGAGCGCCGATCTGACATGGCCTCCGTCTGCGGAGTTGAAACACCCACGCCGCCCTTCGCCCATGTCGGTGGAGAAGGGCGCCGATGTAGTCGGCTCAGTTTCCGAAGAGGAAATCGAAAATGTTCTTGGGCGGTCTGCTCCGCCTTGGCTCCCGGGGGCGCCGTTCCCGATAGCCTCCATCCTGGTTCCAGGGCGCCCAGGTCGGGCCGCCCCAGGGGCCGTGCTCGGAGCTTGTCGGGCGGCGATCGGCGACCTCGCGCGGGCTGGTGTCGCGCAGAACGAGAACGTCAGTAACGCCGTCGATACTTTCGACCGTCACCGTGCCCTCGTTCCACGTCCAGGTCGATTCCTTGTCCCCCTGCCGCTGGAGCTGCAGACTGACAACCCGGCTTGCGGGAACGTCGACGATTGCGACCTGCTCGACTGGCTCCGGTCCGTTCGGCCCTTCGATTGCTCCAGCGAAGTAGCGCAGCAGGCCGATGCCCTTGAGGACGCCGTCCTTCAGCTCCCACGCGAGCAGGCGGGGTTCTCCGGGGCCCGCCATTTCAAGAGGTACGGTCAGGTTCGACCGCCCCTTGAGATGCGCCGCGAAACGACCGTTCTGCGAGACGACGCGCCAGCCGTCGATGGCCGCCGCGGGCACCTCTTCGGCCCCATCGGGTTCAACCCCCATCTGCTGCAGCGCCATGCGCGCATCGCGATGGAACGGGTTGATCGTAAGTGCCTTCTGCAGGCTCGCTATGGCTATGTCGGTATGTCCGAGGGCCTGCTCGACCTCCCCCTTGGCCCAGTGCACGTCTGCATTGCGGGCGTCGATCTTCAGAGCCTTCTCGACCTCCCTGAGGCCGAGCTCCGGCTGGCCGGTTTGCTTGTAGTACCAGGCGCGATAGGCGAAGGCCTCTGCCGACCTCGGATCGATCTCCAGCGCTCTGGCAAGCTCCGCTTCAGCTTCCTCGAACGAGCCCAATCTGGTTAGCGCGAGGCCGCGGCCCGCCAGGGCTTGTGCGTTGTTCGGATCGATTTCGAGCGCCCGCGAGTAGTCCCGCAGCGCAGAGGCGGCATTGTCGGCGAGCCGGTAGGCGTAGCCGCGCTCGATCTGCAACTCGGCATTGTCCGGCTCGAATGCGATGGCGCGGCTCAAGTCCTCAATGGCCTGATCGTACTGCCCCACCTGCATTTCGGCGCGGGCACGGGCGCGGTAGGCCGACGCGGAGCGGCCGTCTGCGGTGATCGCCCGGCTGAACTCGCGCATGGCCGAGTAAGGTCTGTGCTGCTGGACGTACGCCTGCCCGCGACCGGTTAAAGCGGCGGAATTCTGCGGGGCGAAGCGTACGGCCTGGGTATAGTCCTCGACAGCACTGTCGGCACGCCCCAGCTTCAGCATGGCGCTGGCGCGGTTGTTGTAGGCCGCCGCGTATCCGGGAGCGAGCGCGATTGCGCGGTTGAAATCCTTGATCGCCTCGTCCACCAGCCCGAGGGTCAGGAGCGTGTTCCCGCGATTGTTGTAGACCGGTGCATACTCGGGAAAGAGCTGAACAGCGCGGTTGAAGTCGTCGATCGCCACCTTGTGCTTGCCGAGCCGGCTGCTGGCGACGCCCCGGTCGTTCAGGATGGCGGCGCGTCGGTCGTTCGGGAGCGTCTGGTCCTGCAGCTGTCTCTTTTAAACATCTCCGAGCCC
>JAEVZQ010000050.1 GCA_023392135.1 Pseudomonadota bacterium
CGGTAATGCCCTCGACGCCGCAGGCCCGCGCCCAGGCGGCAAAGTCCGGATTGTACGGCTTGTTATTGGAACCTTGATAGAAGGCAGTGCCGATCTCGCGGCCGGAGAACAGCCCGTACTGAATGTCCCGGATGGCCGACCAGGAGAAGTTATTCCAGACCACCCAGACCGCCGGAATGTCGTACTCCACCGCAGTGCACAGGACGTGCGGCACCATAGTGAAGCCGCCGTCGCCGCAGACAGAGACGCAAGGCCGGTCCGGCGCCGCCAGCTTGGCGCCGAGAATGCCGCTCGGTCCGAATCCCATGCCCGAGAAGCCCCATGTATTGAGCATCGTCTGGGGCCGGCGTGCTTCCCAGAACTGCATGAACCAGTTGTGGTGCACTCCGGAGTCGAGCGAGATGATCGCGTCATCCGGCATGACCGCGCGCAGGTCCGCCACCACCCGCTCGGGCCGCAGAGGCGAGGTGTGCAGCTCGAAGTTCGGCCGGACGTAGTCGTCCCACTGCTTGCGCCAGGTTTCGATCTGTGCCTGCCATGCCTCTAGTCGTCCGGATCGCGGCGCATTACGCCCATCGATCTCGGCCAGGACCTGCCGGAGGAACGTCCGTGCATCGGCAAGAATGCCCAGGTCGGGCGGATAGTTGCGACCGAGCTCGGAATGATCAACGTCGACATGCACGAGCTTCGTTTTCGGAAAATTCCAGGAGTAGCCCGGCAGCCAGGACGATGCCGATCGGTCGTCGAAGCGGGCGCCGATGGCGACCACGAGGTCGGCGTAGCGACCAGCCTGGTTGGCCGGATAGGCGCCGTTGCGGCCGATGAAGCCGAGCGACAGCGCATCCGACATGTCGATCGAGCCCATGCCATTCGGTGAGCTGATCACCGGGATCTGCAGGCGATGCGCAAGCTCTGTCAGCTCCGCTCCGGCCTCGGACAATGTCACGCCATGACCGATGAACAATAGAGGCCGCTCGGCCTTCAGCATCATGTCGACAGCAGCGGAGACGTCTTCGGGAGAGGCACCGCTGCGCCGCAGATTGAATCCATTCCACGGCGCCTCGTTCTCGACGTCCGCCTCCTCCTGGAACACGTTGAACGGCACATCCAAACTGACCGGACCCGGACGCCCGCTGGTCATGGTCGTTGCGGCCTGCCGCAGCATCAGCGGCAGCTGGTCGACCCGGGTCGGCTGGAAGGCACGCTTGACAACGGGGCGCACGACGTTCGGGAAGTCCGCCTGATAATGGCGGTTCAGCTCCTGGAACGGACTGCGATTGAACTGGGATGTCGGAACATTGGCGGTGATTGCCAGGAACGCGGAGGAGTCCGTCTGCGCCACCGCCAGCGCCATCACCAGATTGGCCGAGCCTGGACCGCACGAGGTGAGGGTCGCGACGGGCTGATGTCTGACGCGGAAATAGGCGTCTGCCATGTGCCCTGCGGTCTGCTCGTGCCGTGGCGAAATGAGCTTCACGTCACCCCGGACGTTGTAGAGCTCGTCGAGCAGGCCGACATTACCGTGGCCACAGATTCCGAACACATAGGGGATCTTTTCCCGTACCAGGAACTCGGTAATGAGTTCTGCGCCCTTCTTCCGCGGCATTCGAGTCTCCTCTCCTCATTGTTGCGCCCCGATCGGGTTATCCCGATCGTGCTGCCATTGCCGGCCAGTCCTGCTGCCCGAGACGAAGTCCAGGGCCCGAGAAGCCGAGCCTGCATGGGCCCTAGCATGACGATCGCGAACTCAAGCGAGCTTCGGAACCGGGACACCAGCCTGCCGGGAGAGTTCACCATTTGAAAACCACTTTCAAGAGGCTGAATTAAAAGTTGCTTATGCGCATCTTCGTGACAGCGCGGGAAAGAATGTTAAGTTGCAATCTTAGGTAGATTGTGAGTCGCTCGAGGGATACGCCATGACACTCGTCGGCAATGGAGTCCTGGGGGTCTGGCACGGCGTCGCGCCCGGAATGGAGCGCATGATCGATGACTGGTATAATATCGAGCATCACGCCGAGCGGATCGGCATCGATGGTTTCCTTCGCGCGCGGCGCTACATCAACTTGCGGCACGGCAGGCGCTATTTCTGCCGCTACGATGTGGAAGACGTGTCCGTTCTCGGCAGACCGGCCTACCTTGCGGCTCTCAACATTCCGACGGCGCGCTCCCGCAGCAAACTCCCGCACTTTCGCAGGACCCTGAGGGGCGCCTATCGCGTGACCCGGCGGCACGGTTGCGCTGACGGCGGCTACGCGATCGTCTTCCGCTTCGAAGAAGCCGACGACAACTCCGCCGAAGCGGGAGCCGCGCTGGAAGAGCTCACGGCCGGCCTTCTGGAGAAACCCGCCGTTACCTCTGTCGAGCGTTGGGAGGTCGATCCGGAAGTGACCAGCATTGCAAGCGAGGAGAAGCTCCTGCGCAATGCGCTCGATACGTTCCCGCAGCGCGTGCTGGTCATCGATGGAACGGATCCTGACGCCATGGAGGCTGCAATCGAGGCGGCCCCGCGCCATCAAGTGCTCGACCGCGCGGAGGTGGATTTCTACAAGCTCGTTTACCACGCATCGAAGCGCACCTGAGGCCGGCGCCGCTGCCGGAGCAAAGGGCAGCGAAGTGTCCGGAACCAACCCAGCCGTCGGTTGTTCCTGAACAAGGGTGACGCGCCGCTCAGAATCGTCAGATGACCGCATGCTCATCAAGAACGGCAGAAGCCATCGGCGCTCTGCCTACGTCCTGCTCACCGGCAGTGCGGTGAGCGCCAATGCTGCGGCGCCTGCCTGATAATCTTCCATTCCTCGCCTCGCCTGCGGGCTGCCTCCTGTTGACCGGCTGCAACTGGAGCCAGTCCGTCCTGGCGCCGCGCGGATCGCATGCGGAAGCGATCGACAGCCTCTCGCGGCTGTTCTGGGTCGGTAGCACACTGATATTCTCGCTCGTCATCCTATTCATCGCTGCGGCCATTCTGCTCAGGCGCGATCTCAGGGCCTGGATGGCGAGCAATAATTTCATCATCGGATTCGGCATCGTATTCCCGGTGATTTCGCTCACAGCACTGCTCGCCTTCTCATCCGTCGTATCCCGCACACTGCATAACGTCGGCGATCCGAAAATCCGCATCGAGGTGACCGGAGAGCAATTCTGGTGGCGCGTGAATTATCTCGATGACAATGGCAAGTCCGCGCTCGTCACCGCGAATGAGATCAGAATCCCCATCGATACAGCCGTTGAATTCGTTCTCAAAACGCAGGATGTGATTCACAGCTTCTGGGTGCCGAGCCTCGCCGGAAAGCTCGACATGATCCCCGGGCGCGTCAATCGTTATATATTCGCGGCCACGGAGCCCGGCGTCTATCGCGGCCAGTGTGCCGAATACTGCGGCGCCCAACATGCGCTGATGGCATTCTATGTCGTCGCGTCTCCCCGGGCCGAATACGAGAGCTGGTTTGCGCAGCAAGTCGGCAACCCGACGGAGCCTACGACACCGCTCCTCAGACAGGGCCGCGAGCTGTTTCTGGCCGCCGGCTGCGGATCCTGCCACGCCGTCCGCGGCACGCCGGCAAATGGCACGTTCGGGCCCGATCTCACCTGGGTCGGCGGCCGGCTGTCGATTGCCGCCGGAACTTATCCGGTCAACGTCGGAACCCTCGCCGGCTGGACTTCCTCAGCGCAGCACCTGAAGCCCGGAAACCTAATGCCGTCGTTCGGCAATCTCAGCGGCGAGCAGCTCAGGGCGATCGC
>JAEVZQ010000249.1 GCA_023392135.1 Pseudomonadota bacterium
TCTCACCCTTTGACCCGATTGTTTCCGAATGTATCCAATAGCCCATCTGAAAATGGCGCCTAGCACAGCGCGGTTGCGATCGTTCTCTGATAATTCAGATATGGGTATCTCAACGGTCTCGCTGAAGTGTCGATGTTTGTTGGTGATATCAATCAGATCCGCATAAATGGTTCCATCCTCGATCCTGCTGATGACGCCTTCCCACTCCTGCATCGCCGCGAAGCTTTCGTTAGACGGCGCAGGGAGATCCTTGAATGTCGGCAAATCAATCACCTTCAGCTCGCGCCGATCGGCCGATTGTATTATCTCGATATTTTCAAGGTCCGAGGTGAGTGCTGATTCTGATTTGAGTAGCTTTTCTCTAAGGCGTTCCCTAATGTGCATGTGTTGACGAATGACGATAGCACAGCTAATCCGCTGGTGGGCCTCGGCGCTTGGTTCTGTAGCCGCGGGAATCGGATCTACGCTCAGGCCGGTATGTGCAGATTGATCAAGCGGAGCAGCCAGAGTCTGTACCATTACGTTAACCTACTTGCAAATGTCATTAGTTCCGACACTATCGTTTTTGACTCCGCTATCGACGCATCAAATCGCTCTCGCAGCAGCAAGATGCTATCGCCAGCACCAATCTCATCACTTGTTTCCATCTCAAAGTGGTCATTTATGTCGACGAAAACACCTCTAAGTTTATCTACTTTCTTGGACGGCTGAACCTTCACCCGTCGCGCACCCTTATTTCTGTCCGAAGGATTAGTCTCTTGCATAATCAGCGTAACCATCCCGCTGGCGAGTTCGGGAGATGTTGGTTCCGCGAGTCGAGAACCAAATGCGCCCCAAGGCTCTGTTGGGGCAAGAGCGCGTCCTAAAGCAATTCTCTGCCCCGGAGAAGATAATAAAAAGTGGACATTGTAGTTGATTCCAAAAGACCCGGTTGGCGTATGAGGTAGGTGGCGCACGAAAATCTCTTCAATGTCGTCTAAAATTGACACGAAAGGTTCTTCCATCGTTGTTATCTGAAAGCGAGCGGGCTGAACTTCTACCCGGAACCTGCTAATATCAAACTGAGTGATTTCTGGGTGCACAACTCGTGTTGCCGACGAACCTAACTCAGAATCAGTGATAATACCAACCTTTGCAAACCAAGCTGGGGTGAAGATGGCTGGGTTGAACTTCCCCACAAGTACAATAGATGCTGATGATATTTCGGGTGTGTAGTGCACGGGTCTCACGCAGCTTTGGATGTTACTGACCTGCTATATATAGCATCGCGGTTTGCTTCTACATGTGCTTGTTACTTGCTGTACCCACATGCTCAAGCTATTACTATCATACTGCAGAGTGGGAATACAGTGAGGATAATCGAATAGTCCAACGTGCGTACCACACGTCCTCACTCCGCCGCCCGCGGCACCTCCACGATCCGTCCCTCCCCATCCACCTTCGGCCGGAAGATCGTGAACATCGTCTCCGGCGTCACCACCGCGTAATCCATGTAGCCGAGGCGCGCGATGGGGCGCATGGCGGCGGTGTCGACCATGCCGTCCTTGAAGAAGCGGTCGTCGATGTGGATGCCGACCACGCGGCCGAAGATGACGTAATGATCCTCGCCGTTGCCGTGAGCCGGCAGCTCGACGGTCTGCGTGTACTTGCACTCGATCGCAACCGGGCTCTCCTTGACGCGCGGTGGACGGACGAGCCGCGAGGGGGCGGCCGTCAGGCCCGCGAGCGGGAACTCGTCGACGCCGGGCGGCACGGCGGCCGAGCTCGTGTTCATGTGATAGCGCAGCTCCCAGGTCGCCAGCGAGCAGACGAACTCGCCCGTCTCCTCGATGTTGCGTACGCTGTCCTTGCGCCCGCCGGAGCCGAACAGCACGTAATGCGGATTGCTGCTCACGGCGTTGAAGAAGCTGTAGGGGGCCAGATTGCACACCCCGTCCTTGCCGACCGAGGAGATCCAGCCGATGGGTCGCGGCACCACCAGTGCCTTCCAGGGATCGCGCTTCAGACCGTGCCTGTTGTCGGCCGTTTCGTAGAACACGTGGGTCTCCTTGGCGCCCTTACAGAGGGCACTCATCTCGTAGCTTGCGCCTCTTTACCTCTCCCATGGGGAGAGAGCCTGCCCCGGACCAGATCCGGGGTCGGCCCGAAGGGCCGGGTGAGGGGTTGTGCGCTATGTAGATCAGGTGACCCCCTCACCCTAACCTCTCCCCACAGGGGAGAGGAAATTCTGGTGTGCACCGTTCATATGAACCAAAATCCGCGAACCACTCTCAATATCAAGTATTACCCTCTCCAATGCGTGACGATTTCCGAGAGCGCGGGGCGGTCGCGGTCGGGTTGCTTTTCAGACTCGGTGCCGATGTAAATGAATCCCGCGACGCGCTCGTTGTCGGCGAGACCCAGGCCTTTGCGGACGCCGTGACTGTAGGAGTACCACTCCGTGATCCAGGACGTGCCGTAGCCGAGCGCGTTGGCCGCGAGACACAGGTTGAAGCAGCAGGCGCCGGTCGAGAGGATCTGCTCCCACTCGGGCGCGCCGGGTTTGTCCACCACGCGCGAGATGACGGCGACGACGACGGGCGCGCGGGTGAGGCGGGCGCGCTCGGTGTCGAGACGGACGGACGAGGGCTCGGTCGTCTCCTCGGCGGCACAGGCCTCGGCCAGCACCGCGCCGAATTTCGCCCGGGCCTCGCCCTCGAACACGATGAAGCGCCACGGCACCAGCTTCTTGTGGTCCGGCACCCTGGCGGCGGCGGTGAGAATCTGCTGCAGCTCGTCCGCACTCGGGCCCGGCTCCCGCAGCAGGGCAGGCTTGGCCGAGCGGCGCGTCAGCAGCATGTCGATCAGCGATGACACAATGGATGTCCTCGTGGCCAATGTCGGATAGGACCTCGCTATCGCAATTCGGATTGCGGTACAATCGGGGCTGCGGCCAAATGGGGAAGGGCAGCCGGAACCTATGATGCGCGAGGTTGCAGGCGTGCTGCGGAATGATCGTTCGATAATGGGGGCAATTTGGGCGCTCGTTGCGGCGCTGTGGGCGGCCATCGCCTTGCTGCTCGCCGGGCCGGCGGCCGCCGCGGGACCGGTGCGCGTGCAGATCGTCTTCGATGGATCGGGCTCGATGTGGGGCCGGATGTCCGGCAGCTCGGATGCGAAGTTCGCCATCGCGCGCGAGGCGCTGCGACAGGTCATCCCGGCGCTGGACCGCTCCACCGAGATCGGTCTCGTGCTCTTCGGTCATCGTCGCCGCGGAGATTGCTCGGACGTGGAGCAGGCCGTCGCGCCCGGACCACTCGATCCGGAGCAGCTCCTGGGCCCCCTCGATTCCCTCAATCCCAAGGGCCGCGGGCCGCTGACGCTCGCCATGGTCGCCGCCGCCGACGTCCTGCCCGGCAACGAGGGGCGGGAAAGCATGGTCCTCATCCATGACGATTTCGACAACTGCCAGAACGATCCGTGCCAGATGGCGGGCGAATTGCACCGCGCGCGTCCCGGGCTCGCCATCTACGTCGTGAGCATCGGCACCAAGCCGGAAGATGCCGAGCGGATGGCCTGCGTTCCGCGGATCACGGGCGGCAAGCACTTCCACGTCGCCGAGGCGGATGCGGTCGCGCCCGCCGTGGCCGAGGCGCTGCGACTGGCCAGCATGGACGCAGGCGGCCTCCAGGTCCCGAAGCCGAAGGCAATCTCCCGCGACCAGCTCGGGCCGCCGGGCCTGCGCCTGACGGCCACCCTCGCCGCGGATGGCGATCCGATCGACCAGCCCGTGACGTGGCGCGTTTACGCGGGTGAAGATGGGGATGCGCCGAAAAAGCTGGTCGTGGAGACGACGGAGGCTGCGCCGCGCCTGTCACTGCCGCCCGGAGAATATGTCGTCGAGGCGAGCCGCGATTTGGCTAAGGTGAAGCAGACCGTCGAGGTCGCGGAGAACCGGCCGACGCCGGTTACGATGGCGCTCGATGCAGGGGTGATCCGGCTTTCGGCCGCACCGTTTGCCGGCGCCTCCTCGACTGCCGTCATCACGTTGATGAAGCAGGGCGACAGCGAATCGGAAGGGGAGGTCGTCTGGCTCGGTCCCGCCAGAGAGCGTGAGCTGTTCGTCCCGGCGGGAAGCTATCGCGTCGTGCTGCAGGACGGGCAGTTCCGCGCCGAGCGGAGCATCGTCGTGCCGAGCGGAAGCAGGGGAGCCCCGCCGCTGGCCTCTGCCGTCGGGCGCATTCGCGTCGAGGCGCGCGACTTCATGGGGATAGAGACACCGGCTGATCAGGTCCTGTTCCGAATTCTGGAAGACGATCCGACGGCCCCGGATGGCCGCCGCGAGGTGGCGCGCTCGGCTGCAAGCCGGGCCGAGTTCAAGCTTCCGGCGGGAACGTATCATCTGGTGGCGCGCAAAGGCGCCGCCGAGATCCGCGAGCTCATTCCGCTCGGCGCTGGCGACGACGTGAGCCGGATTGTCGATCTCAAGCTGGCGCGTGTCTCGCTTTCGGCGCGCCTGCCGGGCGAGGCGCCGCCGGCCGTCCAGAAGGCCACCTGGCGGGTTTTCCAACTCGACGGGGACGCGGATGCACCGGTTGCGCGTTCCATTCGCCTGGACCCGAAGCTGCAGCTTCCGGCTGGGCGCTACCGGATCGAGGTTCGGCTGGGCCGCCTCAATGCCGTCGCCGCGCGCGAGGTGGAGCTGAGCGAGGCCAGCGAGCAGTTCCTGGTGCTGGAGCCGGACGCCGCGCGGCTCGAGCTTCGCCTGTCGCACGGCGGATTACCGCTTGGCGGGGGCGACGTGTTCTGGGAGGTACGGGACAGCTCGGGGCAAGTCGTCTGGCGGACGATGGAGCCGGAGCC
>JAEVZQ010000219.1 GCA_023392135.1 Pseudomonadota bacterium
ATCCCGGCTACCCCATCGAAGGTCGCTTCGCGGCCGTCAAAGCGACCCCGAGCTGATCCGGGAGCTGGAGCAGACCCTCGCATTGTCGGCTGACTGGTCCACCTGCCCAGCGATCGCGGGAACTAGACCCGCAGGCCCGGCATTGGCCCTCGGTACAGAGCGGAGGAGTTCCGGCTCATGAGGCTGCCTGTTTTTCTATGCATACGGCTCCTGCCGGGGATGGCGGTGCTGCTGCTGGCGGCACTGCTCCTGGCGCCCTGTCCCGGAATTGCGGCCCCCGCACAGGTGCCGGGCAGCCGGATCGTCCTCGACCTACCGGATGGCTTTGCGGCCACGCGCGATTTCTCGGGCTTCGTCAATGTCACGGACGGCTCGTCGATCCTACTGCTCGACGTGCCCGCGTCCGCATACCCCGAGATGGCCAAAGGCCTCAGCCCCGACGCCCTTTCCAGAAAGGGTGTGAACAACGTCCAGACCGGCACGCTCGAGCGGTCAGGCGAGTATATCTTCATCACGGGCGAGCAGCCGACGGCATCAGGCCCTTACGCCAAATATGTCCTGTTGTTCCGCGAGCCTGCGGCGACGGCTCTCGTCAGCATCAGCGTGCCCCGAAGCTCCATCGAGAGCGGTAGCGCCGAGCCGCACACCTTCGAGCAGATCCTGTCCTCGGCGCGGATCGACCCCAAGGCCGGCGAGAAGCCGTTCGTGCTGGGCTACAGCGGGCCCTTCAGGGATACTCGCGCCTTCGTCGGCCAGTCCTACTTCTATGCAATCGAAGGCCGGCCGGCGCAGAAGAACGGTGCTGCCGCCGGCAAGCAGCCGAGCCTTGTCGTCGCGGCATCACTGGACGGCCCGCTGATCGACGATCTGGAAGCCTCCGGCCGCGCCGGCATTGCTGCCCTCAGCGGCGGCCGGGAGCCGCAGAACGTCGAGAGCCGGCCCCTGCAGGTGGCTGGGCTCGACGGCATCGAGCAGGTCGCGCCGCCGAGCGGAACCGGGACAGAAACGGGCATCTACCAAGTGATTCTGCGTCGCAAGGACGGCGGCTATTACCGCATCGTGGGGCAGGCGCCATCAGCCGAATGGCCGGCCCTGCTGCCCCAGTTCCGCAAGATCGCCCAGAGCTTCGCGCCGCGCCCGTCGAGGCTTGACAGCCCCACCGGCTCTCTCCCATAAGTCCGGTTCACTTCCTTGGTTTCCGGGCGGTTAGCTCAGCGGGAGAGCACACGCTTCACACGCGTGGGGTCACTGGTTCAATCCCAGTACCGCCCACCAGTTTGCCTCCGGCCGGGTTGGTTGGCGGCGCCCGCGGGACTTGACCTTGAGGACCGGCCACCTTCCAAACCAATCCAATTGAATCAGCGCGGAGCCAATGCTCTGGATGCCAGCCAATCAGCCGGCTCAGCTTTCCAGGCCGGCGCGGCGTTGCTCCATAGCCGAAATGATGTTGAAACCGATGGTGCGGAAGGGTTCGGGGGCGATCCAACTGGCGGAGCCCATATTCGCGGACATGCTCCGCTGATCACCTGCGCCCAGCATCAGCTCGGCAAGCGCCTTCCCGAGCAGCGTTCCCTTGGTGATGCCACTGCCGTTGCAGCCGCCCGACGCGTAGGCGTTCTCGTCGACCTGTCCCCACCAGGGGGCGCCGTTCATCGTGAAGGCGGTGGTCCCGCCCCAGACGAATTCGAATTGGATGTGGGAGAGCGACGGCCAGCGGCGCGTGAACCGTTCACGCAATTGGGCGACAGTTTCCGACTGGGGAATTTCGCGCTCGAGGGCATAGAGGCTGCGCACAAGGAGTCGGTCCTTCCCGACCCGACGCAGTGTGGTGCCGAGGCGGTGCGGAGGTAACAATCCCCAGGCCTCCTTGGCCCCGAGCTGGGCCGCATCGGCGGGTGACATCGCCTCGGTGAGGGCCGCATAGGTGAAGATCGTCGCCATGCGGGATTTCAGATAGCCGAACCGGCGGATGAAGCCATTCGTGGCCAATGCCAGCTGGCCGGCGTGCATCACCCCATCTGGCGTTTCGATCTGCCAGCCATTGGCCCTGGTCAGCTTCAACGCCGGTGTCTTTTCATAGACCGCCACGTTCGCGGGCAGTGCTTCAGCCAGACCCCTGATCAAGGCCGCCGGTTGCAACAGGTAGCCATCATTCATCTCCATGCCGAAGCGGTAGTAGGGGCTGCCGATGCGCTCGAAGATCATCTCGCGTGTGAGCACCGTGTGGGAGATCGCGTTCCTGACGGCAACCTCGATGACGGAGCGCACGACGGCCTCACCCCTTTCGGTGGCGGCTCCACGGATGATGCCGGCGCGGCGCAGGTCGCAATCGACGCCGTTGGCCTCGAGCGCACCGATCATCCAGTCGAAGGCCTCGGCATAGAGGCCGGACTGGATGCGGGCGCTTTCGGCTGTCTTGAGCAACGCATTACGCGGCAGGACGTACCTACTGGTGAATCCGGAATTGCGCGCCGATGCGCCTTCGCCCACCACATCCGCCTCGAGAACGGCTATGGAGGCATCGGGACGCAGCTCGGCCAGGCGGCGGGCAACGGCCAGTCCCGTAAAGCCGGCGCCGATCACCGCGAAATCCACTTTACTGTCACCGGTCAACGGCGGCCTCGGCTGGCGCACCGGTAGCATCGCGTTCCAACCACAGCGCGCGGCGTATTGGGGGTACGTGAGGCGGGTCATCGGTTGTTCCCGGAGCTTGACACGGGCGGTGCTTAAAAGGGGAGGCCGCCGCGGACGCCCGCGGCAGCCTGCTGTGGCCTATTCCTTGAAATGCGTGAGTTCCGTCAGCAGCGGACCGAGAGACATGGAGCCCTTCAGCTCGTAACCCCAATCCAGACCTTCGCGGCGGACCCATACCTGGGCCGTTTCAGTGAGAGGGACGGCGCAGACCTGGGCGATGATCTTGCGTTGCGCTTCTTTCCAGAGCTCGAGCTGTTTGGCCGGGTCCGTCTCGGTCCGGGCAGCCTCGATCTCCTTGTCGGCCACAGTGCAATGGCTGAAGTTCGTCACGGCCGTGGGTTTGCCGATGGCGCTCTTGCTGTGGAAGAACTGCGTCAGGTAGATATCGGCCACAGGGAAGCGGGCCGCACCATAGGTCGTCATGGCGTTGAGATCCTTACGGATCATCTGATGCCAGGTCGCATGCTCCACGGGCTGCAGCTCGAGCGTGATCCCCACATCCTGCAACTGGGCCTGCTGCAACTGCGCCATCGTCTCGTAGCTGGGCATCTGGCTGGTGATCATCTTGATCGTCAGCCCAATGGGATAACCGGCCTCGGCAAGCAACGCCTTGGCTCGCTGCGGGTCGTGCGGCAGCATGCCGGAATCGGCCAGATATCCGAGGTTGTTCGATGGGATCACTGATCCGGCCGCCCGGGTGAAGGCATCACCCCGGAACTGGGAGATCTGGTTGCGGTTGATAGCGTGCGCCACCGCTTGCCGCACACGGATGTCGTCGAACGGCTTCTTGTTCGCGTCGATATGGAGCAGGGT
>JAEVZQ010000226.1 GCA_023392135.1 Pseudomonadota bacterium
GGTCAGGGGGTCGGCTTCAGACCTGCTTTCACGTCGAGACGGGTGAGGGCGCTTTCCTGATCGACTGTGGCGCCTCGGCCATGATCTGGTTGAACCGCTTCGGCATCGAACCCAACAAGATCAGCACCATCTACATCTCGCATTTGCACGGGGACCATTTCAGCGGGCTCGTGTGGTTCCTCATGCACGCTTACTACATGAGCAAGCGGACGGAGCCGCTGACCATCGCCGGCCCCCCCGGCATCGAGGAGCGCTATCGGGCAGCGACCGAGGTTCTGTTCCCCGGTTCGAGCGGCATCAGGCGCAAGCATGACGTCAAGTTCGTCGAGTACGGCGTCGAAGAGCCCACACGCATTGGGCCGGCGACTCTGACCGGCTATGAGGTGTCACACCCGTCCGGCTCCACGTCGTGCGCGCTTCGCCTCCAGATCGGGGGAAAGGTCCTGTCCTACTCCGGCGATACGCAGTGGGTGGAAAGCCTCATCCCGTGCGCCAGGGGCTCCGACCTGTTCATCGCGGAATGCTACGGCTACGACAAGCCCGTGCCATTCCACACGAACTGGGCCACCCTGTCGAGCAACATCCCACGGCTGGGGGCGAAACGCGTGCTGATCACTCACATGAACAACGACATGCTGGTCAGGCGGGAAGAAGCCCGGGCCGCAGGCGTTTTGCTGGCAGAGGATGGCCTCGTCGTCGACATCTGAACTGCGGTCGCCCGAAGCCGACCTGGATGCCCTCGTAGCGCAGATCCAGCGCTGTCGAGTTTGTCTCGACGCGCCCGCGGGCAAGCCGCTGCCGCATGAGCCGCGGCCTGTGCTGCGCGTCAGTGCAACGGCGCGGATCGCCGTCTGCGGGCAGGCACCGGGGACGCGGGTGCACGCGTCGGGCATGCCGTTCACGGACCCTTCGGGCGATCGCCTGAGGGCGTGGATGGGCGTGACGTCCGAGGAGTTCTACGACGTCAGCCGCGTGGCCGTCGTGCCGATGGGGTTCTGCTTCCCCGGACTCGATGCAAAAGGCGGCGACCTGCCGCCGCGCCGGGAATGTGCACCGCTATGGCGGGAAGACCTATTCGCCAGGCTGCATCAGCTCGATCTGGTTCTTCTCGTCGGCCAGTACGCCCTTCGTTGGCATCTGGGACAGCTTGGCCGTCGCGGTCTGACCGATACCGTGCGCGACTGGCGGGCGGTGATGGCCTACTCGAAGCGACCCCGTTACATCCCGCTGCCGCACCCTTCCTGGCGGAACAACGCCTGGATCAAGAAAAACCCGTGGTTCGGGTCCGAGCTGCTGCCCCTCCTGCGTGACGAGGTCCGGCGAGTTCTCACCGACTGATAATCCGGAACCCACAGATGCTGGCACCATCTGCCGGCCATTGCGAGTCCCGGAGCTGAAAGGACTAAAAACCCTCAGGCGGCAGCGCGTTCGCGGCCCTGCGGCACCCGTGCGGCTTCCCGGCAATCGAGGGCAGGGCTCGATCCCAGCCAGCGCTTGCGGTCGGCCTTGGCTTCGAGGTCGTCCCTGAGGAAGTCGAGGTCGAACCCGGCCTTCCTGAGCGCGGCGAGCACGCAGTCCACCGATTGGCTGCGGGCACTGGCGGCGGCCCAGAGAATGGCGGAGCGGACACCGGACTCGCAGTGGGCGAGGACCGGGCCCTTCAGCGCGTTCAGCGCATCGGCCATGGGCTCGACGACATGATCCGTGAATAGATCGTGCTTCGCGGCCGGAATGTGCTGGAACCTGAGCCCGGCGCGCCATGCAAGGACGGCTTCCTGGCGCCCGGTCAACCGGCCGTCCTGCTCATGGTCCGGACGGTTGCTGATCACGGCCCGGAACCCGAGTGCCGCAAACCGGGCGAAATCCTCCGGCGACGGCATGTCCGTCACCGCAAAGTTCGGCGTGATGTACGTGATGGTCTTCATGGCTCATGACCTCGGAAGGCGGATGCCGGACATTGAGGTTGCCGGCGGACTGCTGAGGATTATGGCCGCCACAAACCCGCTGGACAATGGCTCGAAGGTTCGCTAGTAGAAAAAAATACCAATTTACAGACGCTAAGTTCATTCCGGAAAAAAGAGTGCCGCCATAGGCGCCGTCGGAAGGAACGATTTCTTAAAAATGGACCGCTGTGATGCTCGACGCCATGGATCTCAAGATCCTGCGCATTCTGCAGGACGACTGCACGCTCCCTGTCGCCGAGATCGGCAAGGCAGTGGGGCTTTCCACGACGCCCTGCTGGCGGCGCATCCAGAAGCTGGAGGAGACGGGCTATATCCAGCGCAGGGTGGCGCTGCTCGATCCCAGAAAAGTCGGGGCAGGCGTAACCGTGTTCGTCTCCATCAGCACCAGCCAGCACACGCTGGATTGGCTGGAGCGGTTCCATTCCGCGATCGTCGGTTTCCCGGAGGTGGTCGAGTTCTATCGCATGAGCGGTGCGGTCGACTACCTGCTGCGGGTCGTGGTGCCCGACATCGCTGCTTACGACCGGTTCTACAAAAAGCTCATCTCGAAGATCGAGCTGACCAACGTGTCCTCGGCATTCGCCATGGAGCAGATCAAGTTCACGACTGCGCTGCCGTTGGACTACGCCGAAGCATCCTGACAGAGAGCGTTGCTCTATTCCTGCGGCGTGTTGCGCGCGTCGCTCACAGCTGCCGATCGGCAGCTATATTCAGTTTGACGAATCCTGTTGAGCGTTCAGTCGGGGAGTGGCAGTCTCACGAGCCGAAACGCGCAGTGTCGGAATGCAAGACCAGCGCTTCGAGAAGATGCAGGGGAGAATCGCCGCTGATGCCGACCGGGGAACCGAAGATCGCCCTCTCGCAGCCCGTCGGTGACACGGTCAAGACGACGACCTGCTACATGTGCGCCTGCCGTTGCGGCATCAAGGTGTACCTGAAGAACGGTAAGGTCCGCTACATCGAGGGCAATCGCGACCATCCCGTGAACAAGGGCGTGCTGTGCGGCAAGGGCTCGGCCGGCATCATGCAGCACTACTCTCCGGCCCGCCTGAAGGCGCCCATGAAGCGCGTCGGACCACGCGGATCGGGCGAGTTCGAGGAGATCAGCTGGGACGAGGCGATGGAGCTCGCGACCCAATGGCTGGGCGAGGTTCGCCAGGAGGATCCGAGCCGGTTCGCGTTGTTCACCGGCCGTGACCAGTCACAGGCGCTGACGGGCTGGTTCGCGCAGCAGTACGGCACGCCCAATTTCGCCGCTCACGGCGGGTTCTGCTCGGTCAACATGGCCGCGGCCGGCCTCTATACCTTCGGTGGCTCGTTCTGGGAGTTCGGCGAGCCGGACTGGGACCGCACGAAGTACTTCATGCTCTTCGGCGTCGCCGAGGACCACGCTTCGAACCCCATCAAGACCGCGCTCGGCAAGCTGAAGGCGCGCGGCGTCAAGGTCGTCGCGATCAATCCGGTGCGGACGGGCTACAACGCCATCGCGGACGAGTGGGTCGGTATCAAGCCGGGAACGGACGGCATGCTGGCCGGCGCGCTCATCCACGAGCTGCTGCGGACCCAGAAGATCGATCTCGACTACCTCGTCCGGTACACGAATGCGCCGTGGCTGGTGATCCGCGACCCGGGCGCTGCCGACGATGGTCTGCTGGCCCGCAGCGAGAACGGTAAGCCGCTCGCCTTCGACAAGAAGACCGGCACGCTCGCCGATGCAACCTTGCCCGACATCGCACCTGCCTTGGTCGGCGACTACAAGCTGCCCGACGGACGCACGGCCGTGCCGTCGTTCGCACTGGTCGCGGAGCGTTTCCTGTCGGCTGAATACAGTCCTGAGAAGGCCGCCACCGTTACGGGGGTGCCGGCCGACACCATCCGCCGGCTCGCGGGCGAACTGGCGCACGCCGCCTTCGAGCAGCAGATCACCCTCGACGTACCGTGGACGGACTGGGCCGGGCGCCGGCAGGAGATGATGACGGGCCGGCCGGTCTCGATGCACGCCATGCGCGGCATTTCGGCCCACTCGAACGGCTTTCACACCTGCCGCCTGTTGCACGTCCTGCAGATCCTGCTCGGCTCGATCGATTGCCCGGGCGGGTTCCGCTACAAACCGCCGTTTCCGAAGCCCGCACCACCTCCCAACCGGCCTGCGGGGAAGCTCGGCACCGTTACGCCGGGCCAGCCGCTCCCGGGTGCGCCGCTCGGCTTTACGCAAAGTCCGGAGGATCTGCTTGTCGACGGGCAGGGCAACGCACTGCGCATCGACAAGGCTTATTCCTGGGATGCACCGATCGCCGCCCACGGCATCATGCACATGGTGATCCCCAACGCGGCCAATGGCGATCCATACCCGGTCGACGTCCTGTTCATGTACATGGCCAACATGAGCTGGAACTCGTCGATGAACATTCCGGCGGTGTTGCGCTATCTAACCGAAAAAGACCAGGCGACCGGCGAGTACAAGATCCCGAAAATCATTTATTCGGACGCCTACTTCTCGGAGATGGTCCCCTATGCGGACCTGATCCTGCCGGATACGACGTATCTCGAGCGCTGGGACTGCATCTCGCTGCTCGACCGGCCTATCTCCGAGCCGGACGGCCCCGCCGATGCCATCCGCCAGCCGGTTGTCGAGCCGGATCGCGATGTGCGCCCATTCCAGACGGTTCTGATCGAGCTTGGTGCACGGCTGAAGCTGCCTGGCTTTGTGAATGAGAGCGGCGCACCCAAGTTCCCGGGCGGCTATCCGGACTACATCATCAATCACGAGCGTGGCCCCGGCATCGGCTCACTCGCCGGCTTCCGCGGCGCTGACGGCAAGAGCTACGGCAAGGGTGCGCCTAACCCGAAGCAGCTCGAGCAATACATCGCCAATGGCTGCTTCCATCATCACCACCTCGCGCTGGAGCAGCAGTTCTACAAGCACGCCAATAAGGCGTATCTGGATTGGGCGAAGGAGGTCGGCTTCATCGGCTCCACCGATCCGATCATCTTTCAGCTCTATCTGGAGCCGCTGCAGAAGTTCCGGCTCGCCGCCCGCGGGCACGGGCCCGTACAGCCACCCGCCAGCCACCGCCGCCGGATCGAGACGTTCTTCGATCCGATCCCGTTCTGGTATGCGCCGTTCGAGGGTGCCGTGCTCGACGAGGCCGAATTCCCGATGTACGCCATCACGCAGCGGCCCATGCATATGTATCACTCATGGGGATCGCAGAACGCGTGGCTCAGGCAGATCACAGCCGAGAACCGGCTCTACATCCACCGCGATCGCGCCCGCGTGCTGGGCATCACGGACGACGACTGGGTTTGGGTGGCGAGCGCCATCGGCCGTGTCAAATGCCAGGTGAAGCTCATGGAGGGCGTCAACCCGGATACGGTCTGGACGTGGAACGCGCTTGGCAAGCGGGCAGGGGCGTGGGGGCTCACCCCCGATGCTCCGGAGGCAACCCGCGGCTTTCTTCTCAATCACCTGATTTCGGAGCTGCTGCCGGAGCGCGAGGGTGGCTATCGTTTCTCGAATAGCGATCCCGTCACGGGGCAGGCCGCCTGGTACGATCTCCGCGTCCGCATAGA
>JAEVZQ010000247.1 GCA_023392135.1 Pseudomonadota bacterium
CTGGGCAAGACCGGCGGTAGCGTTGAAAAGGCCCGCCAGATGTTCATCGAACGCCAGCCGATGGGCCGGCTCGGGACGGCGGAGGAGGTGGCGGCCATGGCCATCTATCTCGCCTCTGACGAGAGCGCCTTCACGACCGGCACCACGATGCTGGTCGATGGTGGATTCGCCTTGTGACCGAGATGGGCTCGCTAGTCGCTGCGGGTTCGATCGACCTCTGGCGGGCAGACCCCGGCGATCATGACGCCCTGGTCGGACTGCAGAGTGGCGCTTATGCGTGCAATCGCGAGCTGCTGGGCGCGGAGCTGACTATCCTGCCGTGCTCGCCGACAATGAGGGCACGGTGCTCGACGGCGCTGGCGATTTCGACGCCGCCCTGGTGCTCGAGCCCCGTGCCGGCGACCTTACGCATCGCGATTGCCCCTGCCTGCCATGGCCGGGGCAGTCGGGCCGGCAATTCTGGCAGTGACAGTGGAACGCGCGCGAGCCTTGGGCTACAACACCATTCGTCTTCATACTGGGATGCCGCTGGCCCCTCTCGTCGCGTGGTCGGGCCGGAATGGCTTTTCAATTGAACGGACGGAAGCCCTGAGTGACCGTTCCATCACCCACATGATCAGGTACATTGGAGAAGGGCAGAGCTGATGCCGCGCTTCGCCGCTAACCTCAGCATGATGTTCAACGAGCTTCCCTTCCTCGACCGCTTCGAGGCGGCGGCGAAGGCGGGCTTCAAGGGCGTCGAGTTCCTGTTTCCCTACGAGCATCCGGCCGACGAGATTGCAGCCCGGCTCGATGCCAATGGCCTCACGCAGGTGCTGTTCAACCTCCCTCCCGGCGACTGGACCAAAGGCGAGCGCGGCCTTGCTGCCTTGCCGGGCCGCGAGGAAGAGTTCGCGGCGGCTCTGCGACAGGCGCTTACCTATGCCGAAGCCCTGAAGTGCCCGCGCGTCCATGCCATGGCAGGGCTCGTGCACCACGGCGCCTCGCGTGCGACCTACGTATCGAACCTCAAGAAAGCGGCGCGGATGGCGCAGGATTTCGGCGTCGAGGTGATCATCGAGCCGATCAATACGCGCGACATCCCGGGATTTTTCCTGAGCCGCACCAGCGAGGCGCGCGCGGTCATCCACGAGGTCGGCGAGCCCAATCTCGGGCTGCAGTTCGACATCTACCACCGGCAGGTCATGGAAGGCGACGTCGCCACCGCGATCCGTGAGTACGCGGCGCTGACTTCTCATTATCAGATCGCCAACCCCCCGGATCGCGGTGAGCCGGACGAAGGGGAGCTGAACTACGGCTGGCTTTTCCGCCTCATTGACGAGACCGGCTACGAAGGCTGGATCGGCTGCGAGTACAGGCCGAGGCGCGGCACGGTCGAAGGATTGAAGTGGGCCGAGCGCTGCGGCGTGCGACTCGGATAGGGCAGGAGGGAGAAAGATGAAGGTCCTCATCATTGGCGGGGCCGGCATGGTCGGCCAGAAGCTGGCCCAGCGGCTCGCCAGGGACGGCATCCTTGGTGGCAAGCCGATCGACAGCATGGCGCTCTACGATGTCGTCGAGGCGCGCTGCCCGGACTGCCCGTTTCCGATGTCGGTCAAGGTCGGCGACCTGTCTCAGCCGGGGCAGGCGGAGGCTCTCGTTGCCGACAAGCCGGACGTGATTTTCCATCTGGCCGCCATTGTATCGGGTGAGGCCGAGCTAGAGTTCGAAAAGGGCTATCGCATGAACCTGGACGGCACCCGGAACCTGTTCGAGGCAATTCACCAGGCGGGCAACAAGCCCCGGGTCGTCTTTACCAGCTCCATCGCCGTATTCGGCGCGCCGTTCCCCGAAGCGATCGGCGACGAGATCTTCCATACGCCTCTGACCTCCTACGGCACGCAGAAGGCCATCGGGGAACTGCTGCTTGCGGACTATACGCGCAAGGGTTTCTTCGACGGAATCGGCATCCGTTTGCCGACCATCTGCGTGCGTCCCGGGCGGCCGAACAAGGCGGCTTCGGGCTTCTTTTCCAACATCATTCGCGAGCCGTTGGCCGGACAGGAAGCCGTGCTGCCCGTCTCGGAGGACGTGCGCCACTGGCACGCGAGCCCGCGGGCTGCCGTGGGCTTCCTGCTGCATGCCGCGACGATTGCCGGTGAGAAGGTCGGCCCGAGGCGCAATCTGACCATGCCCGGGCTGTCGGTGACCGTCGGGGAACAGATCGAGGCGCTGCGGCAGGTGGCCGGGGAGAAAGTGGTTGCCCGCATCCGCCGGGAACCGGATCCGATGATCATGCAGATCGTGGCCGGGTGGCCCCGCAACTTCGATGCGCGCCGGGCGACCGGGCTGGGCTTCGCGGCGGATGCCAGCTTCGCGGAGATCATCCGGATACATATCGACGACGAGCTGGGCGGAGAAATCGCCTGAGATTGCGCTCACGTCGCGCATCGCGGATATTTTACCCGGGCCTGCGACTGGTAAGCCTGTTCGCCGCCACCTATTTGTTCAAGCACGGCTATCCGGTACACATGCTGGCGGGACTGCGGGGGCTGTCAATGCCTCGGCAATGGTTCAGCCTGCGCATGTGCAACCGACAATCGACCCTATTGGCGCCACACTATTTGGCGCTAACCTGTTGAGGATCACGCGAGTGGTTACTAGGCCAGGGTTATCGAGGGGACCGAGCTCGACTGATCGGTGCGTGTTCAATCGAGTCATCTGCTGCGATGATCATGCATGTTCCGGCGGCAGAGGCATCCGCAAGGGTAACATGACCGGCACCATCTCCCGGCAGGCTATGACTGCTCCACCGCTCTTCCGGATGCCCGGACCAGCTAGCTGAATTATCGATCGAGGGCGCACGATGGCAGACGCTCCAGTTACAGCGCAGGCGTTGGCGCGGGAGTTGGCGACGGGCCGCACCGAAGAGCCTGCATCCCCGTCCGCACACGGCATCAATGTTTCCCGCCTCCCGCGCCAATCCGCCAATAAGCAGCAGGCGAACGGCGCCCGTCTGGAATCCGGTGCGAGGGAGAGCAAGGCGGAGGCGTCCGT
>JAEVZQ010000264.1 GCA_023392135.1 Pseudomonadota bacterium
GCTCACCGGACTTCAGGCACGAGACCTTTTCGATACACTGCTGCAGCGCGAGCGCCTCGGCTCCACCGGCCTGGGCCGCGGGATTGCGATTCCGCACGTCAAGCTCAAGAGCCTGAAGAAGATCGTCTGCCTGTTCGCGCGAACGGAGGAGCCGATCGAGTTCGATTCGCTCGACAACGAGCCGGTCGATCTCATTTTCCTGCTGCTCGCGCCCGAGCATGCCAGCGGCGATCACCTCAAGGCACTCGCACGGATTTCGCGCCTGCTGCGCGAGCCGAGCACCATCTCGCGCCTGCGCGCCGCCAGCGACAGCGCAGCGCTCTACGCCGTCCTGACGGAATCGGCCACGACGTCCGAGGCCGTGTGAGCCTCACGAGGCGCCTCAGCCCAGCACGGCCAAGGCGCCAAGCCCCAGCCCCCCGACGATGATGCGCCACCAGCCGAATAGCCCGTAGCCATAGCGGCTGACGAATTCGAGCAGGAAGCGCACGACGACCACCGCCGCGACGAAGGCTGCTATGAAGCCGATGGCGATTCCGGTCATGTCGTCGGGCTGCAGCAGGTCCCAGCTCTTGTAGAGATCGTAGGTGAATGCGCCGGCCATGGTTGGCATGGCCAGGAAGAACGAGAACTCTGCGGCCGAGCGCTTATCGGTGCCAAGCAGCATTGCCCCGATAATGGTCGCCCCCGATCGCGAGACGCCTGGAATGATGGCTGCTGTCTGGCAGAGCCCGATTTTGAGGGCCAGCGAAGGCGGAAAGTCCATCACGTCCTTGTAGCGGGGCCGGAACGCGATCTGATCGACGTAAAGCAGTACGATCCCGCCGAGGATCAGCATCACGCAAATCAGCACTGGCGTCTCGAACAGAACGGATTTGATGAACCCGTGCAGGGCCACGCCGACGACGGCGGCAGGCAGGAACGCGATCACCAGCCCCGCAACGAATTGGCGCGCACGGGGGCTCCTCGGCAGATCGGCAGCGAGGCCGATGAGTCTGGTAGAGTAGACGGTGAGGACGGCGAGGACAGCGCCGAGCTGAATCAGCACCTCGAAGGTCTTGCCGGGTGACTGGAAGCCGAGGAAATGGCCTACAAGAAGAAGGTGGCCCGTGGAGGAGACGGGGATGAACTCGGTCAGGCCCTCGACCAGCCCCAGCACCAGAACCTGCCAGATCGGCATGTCATCTATTCCATTCACTCTGCCACGCCGACCGGCGCACGATGCGAGACATGCCTCGCCCGAGCCGCATCTAGCAGATTAAACGCGCGAGGAGGCCTGCAGTGCGGCAAGATCCGTCCCGAACTTGACGAATCGGATGGGTGCGACGCAACAACAAACTTCCGAGGTTGCATGACGCCATGCATACGCTCATCCATTACCGGCTATGCTCCGCTTCGCGGGCGATACGCATCGTCCTTGCGGAGCTCGGGATCGAGACAGAGCTGGTCGAGGAAAAACCGTGGGAGTGGCGGCCCGACTTCCTGGCGCTCAATCCCTCGGGCGAGCTGCCGGTCCTGCAGTTCGATACCGGCGTGCTGATCTGCGGCGCGTATCCCATCTCCGAATTTCTGGCCGAGGAGTTCCCCGAGCACCCGATGGACGGGCGCGGCGTCCCGTTATTCCCCGGCAACAGCGAGGAGCGCGCCGAGGTGCGGCGGCTGGTGGACTGGTTCTATCGGAAGCTCGAACGGGAGGTGGTCCGCGACCTGCTTTACGAAAAGCACTATGGCCGCGCTTCAGGCCAGACACCGGGCCCGGACCTCACCGTCCTGCGGGCAGTTCGCGCCAACCTGCGCTATCATCTGCGCTATATCGGCTTCCTCTCCGACCATCGGCGCTGGCTGGCAGGGGATGAGATGAGCTTTGCCGACATTGCCGCAGCGGCGCATCTTTCCTCCCTCGACTATTTTGGAGAGGTCCCCTGGGAGGATCATCCCATGGCGAAGGCCTGGTATGCCCGAATCAAGTCCCGGCCCTCGTTCCGGGCTCTTCTGGCGGACCGGGTACCCGGCCTTGTACCGCCGCCCCATTACGAGGACCTCGATTTCTAAGAGACCGCGCACCGTCGCGCGAGAGGGAATGAGCCAGAAACTCAAGGACAGTTTAACCGCCCAGGCGCGCGAGCTAGGCTTCGCGGCCGTGCGCATCACGACGCCGGATCGGATCGGCCCGGCGGGTGAGCGGCTTCGCGCCTTTCTCGCCGACGGCCGGCACGGCGATATGGCCTGGATGGCGACGACCGCCAACAGGCGCGCCGACCCGCAGATTCTGTGGCCCGAGGTGCGCTCCATCGTGATGCTCGGGTTCAGCTATGCGCCGGAGACCGATCCCCTTGCTGCATTGGCCGACGCATCACGCGGCGCGATCTCGTGCTACGCTCAAAGCAAGGATTACCACGACATCATCAAGGGCCGTCTGAAGCAAATCGCTTCGGCTTTCGCCCGAAGCAGCGGCGCGGACGTCAAGGTCTTCGTCGATACGGCTCCGCTGATGGAAAAGCCGCTGGCGGCGGCCGCCGGGCTCGGCTGGCAGGGCAAACATACGAACCTCGTCTCACGCGAGCACGGCTCCTGGCTGTTTCTGGCCGCCATTCTGACCACGGCCGAGCTGCCGCCCGACGAGCCTGAACAGGACCACTGCGGCTCCTGCCGGCGCTGCCTCGACGTCTGCCCCACCGCGGCGTTCCCGACGCCCTACCAGCTCGATGCGCGGCGCTGCATCGCCTACCTCACGATCGAGCATCAGGGGCACATCGACGAACAGTTCCGGAAGGCCATAGGAAATCGCGTGTTCGGCTGCGACGACTGCCTCTCGGTTTGCCCCTGGAACAAATTCGCGCAGGCCTCGCGCGCGATGCAGCCCTATTTCCGTCCGCTTGCGGCCGGTGCGCCGCTCGCCGAGCTCTTGCAGCTCGATGATGCTGCTTTCCGCGAGCGCTTCGCCGGAACGCCGGTGAAGCGAACCGGTCGCGATCGCTTCATCCGCAACGTCCTGATCGCGGCAGGCAACTCGGGCGATGCCGGCTTGATGCGCTTCGTCCAGCCGCTGACCACCGATCCCTCACCCCTCGTGCGAGCGATGGCAGTATGGGCGGCCTGGCGCCTCTGCGATACCGAGGCATTCCGGCAGCTCAAGACCCTTCACGCTCCAAGAGAAGAGGATCCCGCTGTCCGCGCTGAATGGGAGCGGGCCTGAGCAGCCGCAGACGGGCCGCGTTCAGCCACAGTTCATCTGTGGTCCGCGCTTTTGCCCCGGTTTTCACGCATACGCTGAAAGTCCGCTGCACGAGCTCCGGTCCCCGCCGGAAGGTCCTCGCGCGCATTCCCTCCTTGCCGGAGCGCGACCACGATGCGTCCCATTCCTCGCCGTAGGCCCTCAACTCTGGTTGCCCTCATCGCGGCTTTCACCTTTTCGGCCTGTACCGTCGAAGCCGGAGATGAGGCCGCGCATGCCATCGCCGCAAAGTTCGCCGGGGAGAGCGCACTGCCGGAGGACGAGCCCATGGCAATCGAGCCGGAAGCCGCCCCATCAGCTCCGCCGATCCACATCGTGAATTCGCCCGACGCACACGCGCGCGCCGAGGAAGAGAAGGCTGCTGCTACGCAGGACGAACGCCACCGCACTGAAATGGCGGCAAAGGAAAGCGCCCGCCTCGAGACTGAACGCCTCGCGCGTGCTCAACGAGAAGCCGAGGAAGCTGAAATGCTTGCCCGTGCCCAGGCCGAGGCGAAAGCGCGAAAGCTGGCAGAGCAGAAGGCCGCAGAAGACCAACGCCGGGCTGAGCTTGCGGCCAAGGAGGAGGCCCGCAAGGCCGAAGAGCGCCGTATCTCCGAGGAACGCAAACGCGTCGAAGCCACAAGGCTGGCTGCGGAAAAGGCCGAAGCCGAGCGGCGCCTGAAGGCGCAACGGGAAGCGGAAGAAGCCGAGATGCGGGCGCGCGCCCGAGCCGAAGCGGAAGAACGGCGGATGGAGGAGGAACGGCGCCTGCGCGCGCTCGTACAGGCCAGGGCAGAGGCCGAACGACGCCGGGCCGCCGAGAAGGCGGAGAAGGAGCGGGCACGCCTTGCAGAGGAGGAGAGGGAACGTCAGGCCGCGGAAGCCAAACGGCTGGCCGAAATCGCCGTGCGGGAGCAGGAGCGCAAAGCTGCGGACGCACGCAAACTCGAGGAGGAGAACCGGCGGCGAGCAGAGGAAGAGCGTCTGGAAGCCATCGAGGCGAAGCATCTCTCAGAGCTTGCAGAGCAGGAAATCGTTCGCAAGTCGCGCAGCACGCGCACAGCCGAGTTCTGGCGCCGCTTCGAGGAAGAAGAGCGCGGGAAGGTCCTCGAAGCTGAACAACGGGCGGCAGAGGCTCAGCGTCGAGCTGGGCAACGCGCAGCCGAGGCCCGCCGGGCTGCGGCCCTGCGCCAGCTCGAGGAAGAAGGCCGCCGCCGGGCCGAGCAGGCCCGCGCCATCGCGAAGCTATCTGCAGCGGAAGAGGCGCGCAATGCGGACCTGGACGATAGCAGGTTGAATTATCGCCCTGTGAGGTCGGCCCGAGAGAGCTGGGCGGATCAGCGCGAAAATGCATACGCCACTCAGCCTGCGCTTGGCGGATCACATGCTGAAGACGTAATCGAACCCAGGAGTCCCGGAATTACGCGGGTCACTGTTCTTCTCGTGATGGAGCCTGGCAGGCGAGGCATTCGCCGCTTCAACAAGACGGCAGACCCGATCCTTTGCGTCGGGGCCGGTTGCTACATCAGCAACGGCGCGGACTCGCCCGCGCAAGTGATGAGGCGGGCAAGAGCGTTCGGCCCGGTCGTCGCCATCGGCACACGGGCCGGAACGTGCAGCAGCTCCCTCACCTGCGTCTTCCGCAGCGTCGATCTCGAGCGACCGCGGAGCGAGATTCAGCCTATCGATCTCCGTATACTGCGCCACGACCGCCGCCAGCCCAGCACAGTGATGGCAGACCCGACCTGCCGGACCGATGGCAATCGCCTGACCTGCAGCCGCACGGTTGTCGCCGATGACTACAGAATGTGGATCGTACCGGAAACTGTGGCCGAGCGGGCCGGCGCGGTTGCGCTCGAGTACGCTGTTCGCGCGGGGCTCGTAAAGGACGGCAACATGGCCCAGGCGGGGAATGATTGACTATTGCTCCCCCGTCCCCGCGAGCTGGCCGATGACATCGCAGAGGAGCTTCAGGTCTTCCGGCCGCGACAGCCTGTGATCGCCGTCCGGCACAGCTGTCACTCGTGTCCATCCCCCGGCGAGATTTCTCTCCAGCTCGAGCGTGTGCTGCCAGGGCACGTCGGGGTCCTGCAATCCGTGCAGGATGTGCACGGGCCGGTCCGGATCCCAGGCTTGATGGCCCATGAGATGCTTGCGCCCCTCTTCGATCAGCGTCCAAGTGATGGGATAGGGCTCGCCATAAGCGGACGGCCTCATCCAGACCCCCTTCTCCTCAATCTCACGCTTCACATCCTCCGGGAACTCTCTCCACATCAGCTCTTCGGTCATGTCCCATGCCGGCGCGATCAGCACCAGAGCCTGGACGCGGGAAGCCTCTTCCGGCGCGTCGGCCATGAGCTGCCGCAGCAGGAGAAGGGCGAGGTAGCCGCCCATGCTGGAGCCGACGACGATCACCGGCCCATCGGTCATCCGGCTGAAGACAGCCCGGGTCTCCTCCAGCCAGCGGCCGACCGTGCCGTCCTCGAACCGCCCTTCCGACTGCCCGTGACCGCTGTAGTCGAAGCGCGTGCAGGCGAGACCCTTCTCCCTGGCCCACTGGCTCAGCACGGTCGCCTGCGTGCTCACCATGTCCGACTTGAAGCCCGGCAGCCACATGAGGCCCGGCGCGCGGCCTTCGTCCCGCAGAACGGCAATGCGGCGCCGGTCCGCGCCGGTGCCGACGTCGAGGTGTTGCGTCTTGGAGTCGGGCATCCTACTGAGGTCCTTTCCATTCCCAACGGGGCCGTTCGTGCCGCAGCATCGCCCGACCATACTGCAGATCATCCCGCGCCTCGACACCGGCGGCGCCGAACGCACTACGATTGAGATGACGCAGGCCATCGTCGCAGCCGGTGGGCGGGCGCTCGTTGTGACGGAAGGCGGCCGCATGCTGCCGCAGGTGACCCAAGCCGGCGGCGAGGTCATCACTCTCAACGCAGGCACGAAGAATCCGTTGTGGATGCTGGCCAATGCCCGCCGGCTTCAGCGTCTGGTCGAGCGGGAGAAGGTGGATCTGCTGCATGCCCGCAGCCGAGCGCCCGCCTGGAGCGCACTCGTCGCGGCACGCCTCAGCGGCCGGCCGCTCGCCACCACCTATCATGGTGCCTACGCCGAAAAGGGCGCAGCCAAACGCACGTACAACAGCATCATGGCGCGCGGTGATGTTGTGATCGCCAACTCGCATTACACCTCGCGGCTGATCCAGTCCCGCTACGGCACGCCTGCATCGCGCATCCGGGTCATCCATCGTGGCATAGACGAAGCGAGCTTCGATCCGGAGAAGGTGTCCGCAGATCGGGTCGACTGCCTGCGGGTGCAGTGGGGCCTGCGGGCCCGTCAGCGCGCCGTGCTCCACGCCGCCCGCCTGACGAGCTGGAAGGGGCAGAGCGTCGTCATCGCCGCGGCGGGCCGCATCATCCAGCAGCACGGGGCCGGCAACGACTGGGTTGTCGTGCTCGCTGGGGATGCACAGGGCCGATCCGACTACGTCGAGCAGCTCGAGCAGCAGATCGCCCGCGAGGACTTGGCAGGTCGCGTACGCCTGGTCGGCCACGTCGACGACATGCCTGCCGCCTATCTGGCAGCGCACGTGGCAGTGGTTGCATCGACAGAGCCCGAAGCCTTCGGCCGCGCAGCCGCGGAGGCAGAGGCAATGGGGTGCCCGGTGATCGCAACCAACATCGGCGCAGCCCCGGAGACCGTCAAAGCGGAGCCACAAGTTGCCGCGTCAGAGATCACCGGCTGGCTGGTGCCACCCGCTGACATAGAGCAACTGGCACACCATATGAGTACAGCTCTCAGGCTTACGGAGAGTGAACGGGCGGGCCTTGGCGAGCGCGCGCGCGTTCATGTCACCCAGTCGTTCTCTCTCGCGGCCATGCAACAGGCCACCTTGCGCGTTTACGACGACCTGCTCGGCACCCGAATGGCCGAAGTATGGGCCGAAACGAAACCGCATCTGAGCCGCATTACTGACGCTTGACTTGGGCCACGACTTTCCCGATCTTCGCAATCCTGAGACTTTACGGTGGACGCATCCGCGCCCGCCGCCATAATCATATCTTTATGAGTTAGGACCGAGGCAAACGAGGGAGACTGAACATCCGCCGACCAATGCTTAGGGGCGCGCCGGAGCGCGAGCCCACAGGCCCGAGGATCAACGATGCGATCCGGGCCAGAGAGGTGAGACTGATTGATGAAAACGGGCAGAACCTGGGTGTCGTAAGCCGCTTCGACGCGCTCGAGCGCGCCAGCACCGCAGGGCTGGATCTTGTGGAGGTGTCCCCGGACGCCAATCCCCCCGTCTGCAAAATTCTCGACTTCGGCAAGTTCAAGTATCAGGAACAGAAGAAGGCCGCCGAAGCGCGCAAGCATCAGAAAACAGTCGAGGTCAAGGAGATCAAGATGCGCCCGAGCATCGACGATCACGACTACGACGTGAAGATGCGCTCGATAAAGCGGTTCTTCGACGAGGGCGACAAGGTGAAGATCACCTTGCGCTTTCGAGGCCGCGAGATGGCCCACCAGCACATCGGCTACGATCTTCTGCAGCGGGTGAAAGCCGATCTTGGCGAGCTCGCCAAGGTGGAGGCCGAGCCTCGCCTCGAGGGCCGCCAGATGGTGATGGTCCTGGCGCCGCGGTGATTTACGGAGCGGCTTGCACTGGCCGCTTCTTTGGGACTATAAGCGAGCCGAGCCGCCCGGCGGGGCATGCCGTGGCGGCTCGATTTACGTTTGCACGAACAGATTGGCACCGCCGCACTCCAGGGCCATTGGCCGCTAGGTGCGATCGTCTCGTCAGAGGCGGACACGCGGTGCGACGAATGAGAGAAATGGAGCAAGCAAAATGCCCAAGCTGAAGACGAAAAGCAGCGCGAAGAAGCGCTTCAAGATGACCGCCACCGGCAAGGTGAAGGTTCAGGCGCAAGGCAAGCGTCACGGCATGATCAAGCGGACTGCGAAGTTCATTCGCAACGCGCGCGGCACCATGGTGCTGAGCGACAGCGACGCGAAGATCGTCAAGAAATATATGCCGTACGATCGCTGAGACGCCTGATCGGGCCTCAGGAATAGCGATCCGATCCCAACCCTTTCATCTGACGGAGCACGACAATGCGTGTCAAACGCGGCACCGTAGGCCACGCCAAGCACAAGAAAGTTCTCAAGGCCGCCAAGGGCTATTACGGCCGGCGCAAGAATACGATCCGGGTCGCCAAGCAGGCGGTGGAAAAGGCGCAGCAGTACGCCTATCGCGATCGCAAGCGCCGCAAGCGTACGTTCCGCGCCCTGTGGATCCAGCGTATCAATGCCGCTGCCCGCGAGTTCGGCACCACATACGGCCAGTTCATCAACGGATTGAACAAAGCCGGTATCGAGGTCGACCGCAAGGTTCTGGCCGACATCGCGGTGCGGGATTCCGAGGCGTTCAAGGCCCTGGTCGACCAGGCGAATGCCGCCGCGCAGGCGTCTCAGCCTGCGGGCGCGACGGCCTGAAGCCGGCACCAGGAGCCCCGCGCGCATGAGAAGTGCACAGCTATGCGGGGTACCCGCATAGCTTGAGGCGAACGCGCTTCGCGGAGGCATACGATGGCGACATTTCCCGATCTCGAGAAGCTTCAGTCCAAGCTGCTGGACCAGGTCGCTGCCGCGGCAGATCTGGCTGCACTCGAGCAGGTGCGGATCGCCGCGCTCGGGAAGAAGGGCAGCATCTCCGAGCAGATGGCCAAGCTCGGCTCATTGCCAGCCGACCAGCGGCGGGCGTTCGGACAAGCGACGAACGCCGTGAAGAACGCCGTTTCCGAAGCTCTCGAATTGCGCAAAGCGGCGCTGGAGGCGGCGGCACTCGACATGCGCCTCGCCACGGAGCGTGCAGACATCACGCTGCCGGTCCGGCTCGGGCCGCTGGCGGAGGGCCGTATCCATCCGGTCTCGCAGGTTTTCGACGAGGTCATCGAGATCTTCGCCGACATGGGGTTCTCAGTGGCCGAGGGTCCCGACATCGAGACGGACGACCTTAACT
>JAEVZQ010000361.1 GCA_023392135.1 Pseudomonadota bacterium
GCTGCACCCAGCGGCGGCCATAAGCACAGGGACCGTAAGGAAGGCCGCCGCGAAGGCCGCAGGGGCGATGATCGCCGCCCGAACAATGATCGTCACAACGCGCCGATGCAGATTCGGTCCGCCACTCCGCCGAAGCGGGCCGAGGTCGATCCCGATTCGCCCTTCGCGGCACTGAGTGCGCTCAAGAAAGCGCTCGAGAAGCAGGCGCAGGAGCCGGGCTCTTCATGAGCCGCGCCCCTGCTCCGGCGCCGGATGCGGGTGGGGGGCAGCGGCTCGACAAGTGGCTGTGGTTCGCGCGAGTCGTGCGAACCCGTAGTCTCGCGACGGCGCTGGTGGTCGATGGGAAGGTGCGCGTCAATCGCGTGCGCACCGACAAGCCGAGCCAGACGGTTCGCCCTGGCGATGTCGTCACCGTAGCGGTTCATTCGCGCATTCGCGTACTGAAGGTGACAGCAGTTGGCGAGAGGCGCGGCCCGGCGACCATCGCTCAGACGCTCTATGAGGATTTGACGCCTCCGGCTTCCGGATCCGGCCAACAGGGTCAAGACGGGAATTACAACCCGCAATCACCTCAGCGCGATCCGGGCTCTGGCCGCCCGACGAAGCGGGAGCGTCGCGCCGTCGAGCGATTAACAAAAAAGGACGGCTGATTTGTTAATCGTTTGCTCTGGAACAATGAAAGGCTTGCGACAACCTGCCAAAGTGCAGAGTGCTGCAACCGAGTCGTAAGACAAGCCCGAGCGAACGGGGTGCCGAGCAAATGACCTTTGTAGTCAACGATCAGTGCATCAAGTGCAAGTTCACCGATTGCGTGGAAGTCTGTCCCGTCGACTGCTTCTACGAAGGGGAGAACATGCTCGTGATTCACCCCGACGAATGCATCGACTGCGGGGTCTGCGAGCCGGAATGCCCGGTCGAGGCGATCAAGCCCGACACTGAGCCGGGTCTCGAGAAATGGCTCGAGCTCAATCGCGAGTATGCGGACAAGTGGCCGAACATCACGGCCAAGAAGCCTGCTCCTCCGGACGCAGAGGAATTCCGCGACGTGGGAGGCAAATTCGAGGCCTATTTTTCGCCAAAGCCCGGTACAGGGGACTGAGCATCAGGGGCCACAGGCGCGCGTGGCTTTGTCACCTGCGCTGATCGAAGCGCCTACCCACCAGCGCTGAAGCGATATTGATCTTCTGCACATCGATGGTGCCGCCAGCGATGCCCCAGCCCCAGGCATCGCGAAACCGCTGCTCGGCTGCATACTGCTTGGAGTACCCATAGCCGCCCATGAGCTGCAGGGCGGCGCCGGTCACCTCGCGCACCATCTCGTTGGCGAAGCATTTGGCGATGGATGAATCGGCGATCGAGGGAAAGCCGGCCGAAGCGCGATTGACCGCCCGGTAGATCAGCAGACGCGCCGCATCCACCCTCATCGCCATCTCTGCGAGCTTGAGCTGCACGGCCTGGAAATCGACGATGGGCTTGCCGAACTGGCGCCGCTCCTGAACGTAGGCGAGCGTATCCTCCAGCGCGCCGGCCGCTATGCCCAGGCACATGGTCGCGTTGCCGCAGCGCTCCAGGTCGAAGGCCTCCATCAGCTTCGGAAAGCCGCCGGCCGGCACGATCAGGTGATCCTCCGGCACCTCGACATTGTCGAAGTAGATGTCAGCCGTCGTCGTGCCGCGGAAACCCAACAGCTCCTCACGTACGCCGAAAGTCAGGCCTGTCGCGCCATTTGGCACGAACACGGCCCCGATCCCCTTGGCGCCAGGCGCATCAGACAGCCGGCAGTAAACGACATAGCCATCGGCCGAGCCACCGCCGGTGCACCATCGCTTGGTGCCGTTCAAAACGATACGGCCGCCGCGTATTTCTGCAGAGGTGGAAAGGTCCGTCAGCGCGGTGCCCGCGTCTGGCTCTGACATGGCCACCGCGACGACGACCTCACCGCTCGTCACCTTGGGCAGCAGCCACTTCTTGAGAGCTTCGGAGCCAAACCGCTCGACCGCCTTGATCGGACCGACGGCGCTTTCGAAGATCGGGAAGGCGACTGCCGGGTGGACCTTGGCGAATTCCTCGAGAACGAGAATGGCCTCCAGGTTGCCGAGACCAAGTCCCCCATGTTCGGGTGCGATATTGACGCCCAAAAAGCCCATCTCGGCATAGTGCCGCTTCCATTCCTTCGAGAGCGGCGCGCTGGTCCTCTCGATTTCGCGCGCAACCTGGGCCATCTGCTCGCGCGCGAATGATCTCGCGGTTTCCTGCAGCGTCAGCTGCTCAGATGTCAACTCGAAGTTCAATGCGTCCCTCGTCATCCCGGGTGATGAATTTCCGGTTCGTAGCCCGTTAGCTGCAATCCGACAACCGGCCTGGGTTACCCTGCGCGCAATTCAGAGCTTCAGCAGCGAGGGCATCCACATCGAGATCGCAGGGACATAGGTGACGAGCGCAAGCACGATGAGCATGGCGAAGTAGAATGGCCAGATCGTCCGCACCATTTCGCCCATGGAGACCTTGCCCACGGCACACCCGACGAACAACGTCGCGCCCACCGGCGGTGTGATCAACCCCATCCCGAGATTGACCAGAAGGATCATGCCGAAGTGGACAGGATCGACCCCGATGTTGGCGGCGACCGGAAGCAGGATGGGGGTGCAGATCAGTATCAGAGGCGCCATGTCCATCAGGCAGCCAAGGATCAGCAGCATGATGTTGATCAGAAGCAAAATGACGTACTTATTGTCCGAGACGGACAAGAAGAATTGCGTCACCTGCGCCGGCAGCCGCATCAGCGCCATCATATAGCCAAAGGCGGCCGCAAACCCGATCAGCATCATCACCATGCCGACCGTGCGAACGACCCGCGCCATCAACAGCGGCAGCTCGCGCCACTTGTAATCGCGATAGACGAACATCGTCACGATGAATGCATAAACACACGCGACCGCGGCGGATTCGGTAGGCGT
>JAEVZQ010000414.1 GCA_023392135.1 Pseudomonadota bacterium
GCCGGATGATCAGAGCCGCGCGGCCGCCATCGCGGCCTTCGGCCGACCACTCGATCAGGTGCTCGATCTCAATCAGGCGGACGTAATCCTCACACTAGGCGGAGATCTCCTCGGTTCAGGTCCCGCCCACGTCCGTTATGCTGCCGATTATGCGATGCGGCGCCATGCGGCTAACCGGCCGGCCCCAATTCTTTTCGCAGCTGAAACGACGCCGAGCCTGACCGGCGCGCGGTCTGACCGGCGGCTTGCGATGGCTCCGCGGGAAATCGAGCGCTTCGCCCGGCAGATTTTGGCCCAGGTGGAGCAGGGCGCTCCAGCAGTCCCCAATCAAAATTCTCTTGCTGCGCTTATTTCTCAAAGTCTTGCCGGGGCAGGCCCGCGTGCGCTGGTCACCGCGGGGCGCGAGCAGCCTGCTACGGTGCAGGCCATCGCTCATGCATTGAACGGCAGGCTGGGCGGCGTTGGCACGACGGTGCGCTATATCGAGCCGCTTTTTGGCGGTAGCGGCGAGATGGCACCGCTGAACGAGCTGGCCTCAGCCATGGCTGCAGGCAATGTCGAGACCTTGCTGATACTCGGCGGCAATCCCGTGTACGACACGCCTGCCGATATCGATTTCGGGGCGCTGCTCGGCCATGTGCCTCTGTCCATCCATCTCGGAACGTACCGCGACGAGACCGGACTTGCGTGCCGCTGGCACCTGCCGGCGCGCCATCCTCTCGAGAGCTGGGGCGACTTACGTGCGTTCGATGGAACGGTCGGGCTGCGCCAGCCTGCAACGGTGCCGCTCGTCGAGGCGACAACGCCGGAAGAGATGCTCGTCGAGCTCGCTGGTGAGCCGGCGGATGCGCGCGAGCTGGTTCAGGCGACATGGCGGGCGGTATGGGGCGAGGATTTTGATGCGCGCTGGATCAGGTCGCTCGAGGAGGGTGTGATCGAGGGCAGCGGCGCTACAGCTGTCCCCGTGCAATTTGGCGGATGGTCTCCGCCTCATGCCGAAGCAGCACGACCCATTGGGGGCCAGACAGTCGTTTTCGCACCCGATCCGTCGATCTGGGATGGTAGCTTTGCAAACAACGGATGGCTTCAGGAGCTTCCGAAGCCTCTGTCGAAGCAAGTGTGGGGAAACGCGGCATTCATGGCCCCTGCCACTGCATCCGCTTTAGGTTTGCGCAGGGGTGATGTCGCGGTTTTCGATCACGATGGGCGCGGCATCGAAGCGCCGGTCTGGCCAATGCCGGGGCATGCCCGGGACGCCGTGACGATGACACTCGGCTACGGTCGTGTCGCTGCGGGCAGTGTCGGAAGTTTGCGCGGCTTCGACGCTTATCGCCTCCGCACCTCGAACGAGCCCTGGCTTCTCGAAAATGTCGACGTGCGTCCCACAGGGCGTCAGGAGGAACTGATCACCACACAGCAACACCATTCGATGGAGGGCGCGATATCATCCGGGTCGTCGAGCCCGGAGCGGCAAATGCATCCTCGCCGACGAAGCCGCGACCAACGCTTTATCCGGATTTCATTTATGACGGCAATGCGTGGGGCATGGCGATCGATCTCGACCTTTGCCTCGGCTGCAACGCCTGCGTCGTTGCCTGTCAGGCCGAAAACAATGTCCCGTTCGTTGGTCCGGAGGAAGTGGCGCGCGGTCGTGAAATGCATTGGCTGCGCATCGACCGCTATTATTCAGGCAGTCCGGACAGTTCGGAGACCTATTTCCAGCCGGTCCTCTGCATGCACTGCGAGAAGGCACCCTGCGAGCTCGTTTGCCCGGTCAATGCGACGGTCCACTCGAGCGACGGTCTCAACGAGATGACCTACAGCCGCTGCGTGGGCACACGGACCTGCTCCAATAACTGCCCTTACAAAGTGCGGCGCTTCAACTGGTACGATTATGCGCAGCTCCCATTCGCGGCAACGGACGACGTTTTCAATCCGGAGGTCACGGTGCGTTGGCGCGGCGTTATGGAAAAGTGCACCTATTGCGTTCAGCGGATCGGCGCCGCACGCATCGCGGCGCGTATGGAGAACCGGCCCATACGGGATGGCGAGCTCGCGACGGCATGCCAGCAGGCCTGCCCCACGCGCGCAATCGTCTTCGGCGACATCAACGATCCCGCGAGCCTTGTACGAAAACGAAAGCAGGACCCGCGCAATTACGCTCTCCTGGGAGAATTGAATACGGAGCCGCGCACAACTTACCTCGCCCGCATCTCGGATGGACTGCCCGCCCGTGCGGCAGCCGACGCTCATGACGATACCGGCTGAGGCCCCGGCGCGGGATATCGCCCGTATTCCCCTGTCGCCGGATTTCGGCTGGGGCTGGACCATCAGCCTCATTGCCTCGGTGGCCATTGTATTCGTGCTTGCGTATGCGGTGGGTGTCGTCGTCTTCATCGGCGTGGGGGTGTGGGGCACCAACGTTCCGTTCGTCTGGGGTTTCGACCTCACCAATTACGTCTGGTGGATCGGCCTGGCGAATGGCTGCAGCCTGTTCGCAGCGATCCTGGTCCTGCGGCGGCACAGCCTCCGGACGGCAATCAATCGCTTCGCCGAAGGGCTGGCCCTGTTCGCTGTTCTCTGCGCCGGGGTGTTTCCGATCATTCACCTCGGCCGGCCGTGGCTTTTCTACTGGATGTTTCCATATCCGGCGGAATTCCAGGTCTGGCCGCAATTTCGAAGCCCGCTCACCTGGGATTTCTGGGCGATCATCACCCATTTGATGGTCACGACC
>JAEVZQ010000454.1 GCA_023392135.1 Pseudomonadota bacterium
CTCGTTGGCCTTGGCTGGGCCTACATGCGCCTGCCGACCGCGTTCATACCGAACGAGGACCAGGGCTATCTGATCGTCGACATGCAAGCGCCGCCCGAGGCCAGTGCCAACCGCACGATCGACGTCATCAAGCAAGTGGAGGATGCCTTTCTCTCCGACCCGGCGGTCGACCGGGTGTTCGCGATCCAGGGCTTCAGCTTCTCGGGAGCCGGGCAGAATGCCGGTCTGGCGTTCGTCACTCTCAAGGATTGGAGCGAGCGTGGTCCTGAGAACTCCGCTGCTGCGATTGCAGCGCGGGCCAACGGCAAGCTCTGGCAGATCAGGGACGGCATGACGTTCGCCCTGTCGCCGCCACCCATCCAGGGGCTTGGTACGACGAGCGGCTTCACCTTCCGCCTGCAGGATCGCGGCGGATTGGGGCAGTCGGCTCTGGCTGCAGCTAAGGATCAGCTCCTGGCTGCTGCGAGCGGGAGCTCGGTGGTGACGGGGCTGCGTGTCGAGGGACTGCCGGATTCGGCGCAGGTCAACGTCATCATCGACCGCGAGAAGGCGAACACGTTCGGCGTCACGTTCTCCGACATCAATTCGACGATCTCGGCCAATCTCGGATCGAACTACGTCAACGACTTCCCGAATGCCGGCCGCATGCAGCGCGTGGTCGTCCAGGCGGACGAGCGGGCGCGCATGCAGACGGCTGATCTGCTGAACCTCAACGTGCGCAATGCGGCCGGGGGAATGGTGCCGCTTTCGGCCTTCGCCCACGTCGAGTGGGTGAAGGGACCGGCGCAGGTGGTGGGCTACAACGGCTACCCATCGGTTCGCATCAGCGGGCAGGCTGCGCCGGGCTTTTCCTCGGGCGATGCCATCGCCGAGATGCAGCGGCTCGCGGCCGAGCTTCCGCAAGGCTTCGGCTACGAGTGGACCGGGCAATCACTGCAAGAGATCCAGTCGGGGGCACAGGCCCCGATACTCATCGCTTTGAGCATCCTGTTCGTGTTCCTGCTGCTGGCAGCTCTCTATGAGAGCTGGTCGATCCCATTGTCAGTGATGCTGGTCGTTCCCTTGGGGGTCATCGGCTCGGTGGCCGCTGTGACGTTGCGGGGGATGCCGAACGACGTCTACTTCATGGTCGGGCTCATCGCGATCATCGGCCTGTCGGCCAAGAATGCGATCCTGATCGTCGAGTTTGCGAAGGATCTGCGGCAGGAAGGCATGTCGGTGATCGACGCAACCATCGAGGCGGCCCGCCTGCGCTTCCGGCCGATCCTGATGACGTCGCTCGCGTTTACCCTCGGGGTCGTGCCGTTGGCGATTGCAGCGGGCGCAAGCGCCGCGAGCCAGAACGCGATCGGCACGGGTGTGATGGGCGGCATGATCTCCGCGACGGTGCTGGCAGTCTTCTTCGTTCCGGCATTCTTCGTGTTCGTCATGCGAATCGTCGACCGATCTCGGAAAACTGGGCCGGATGCGCCGCAGCCGAAGCAGACCGAGCAGCTCGAGGCGGCCAGCGAGCCTTAGTTGCCGCAAATCAGGTAGCGATCTCTTGTCGCCCCGGCCAAGCAGTCGCACGGCCAGCGTGGCCGCGCCGGTCCGGGGTCGGCCGAGGCGCAATTTCGATCCGGATGGCTGGTTGCCGGCGCATGGAACCGCCGATGAAGCCTCTCGTTGGCATTGGGAGCGTGCAGGCAAGTCGAGCCTGCGCGAGGAGTTCGGGTTCAAGCCACATGGAGTCGATCATGGCGACTGCTGCCGAAGAACACGATCCCCTCTATCACACGCAGAGGATGCGGGAGGCTCTTCGAGACCTCAAAGATCACTTCCGCGAGGACATCGAGAAGGTCGACGAGCCGCAGTTCAAGGCCATGTTCGAGACCTCGGCCGAGGTTCTCGAAGGTCTCGAGAAGGCGTTCAGCCACTACGAGAAGAAGAACGAGCCGGCTTGGCAGACGTGAGCCCCGCGAGAGGGCCCGCGCTCACAGGCTGCCCACCTGCTGCTTCATGCGCTCGCTGCGTGCGCGCAGCAACTCGACCACGAGCAGCAGCAGAACTGCGACGAGGGTCAGCATCACGGCGACAGCAGCGATCGTCGGGTTGAAGCTGTCGCGCAGGCCGGAGAACATCTCGCGCGGAATGGTCCGCTGATGAGGAGCGCCGAGCAGCAGCACCGTCACCACCTCGTCAAAGGAGATCGCGAACGCAAACAGCGCACCGGCCGCGACGCCGGGAGCGACGAGCGGCAGCATCACCTTGCGGAACACAGTGATCGGCGCCGCGCCGAGGCTTGCGGCAGCCCGTGCAAGGTTCCGGTCGAAAGAGGCGAGGGCGGCTGACACCGTCACGACCGGGAAGGGAGCGCCGAGGGCGGCGTGGGCGATGATGAGCCCAGTGTAGGATTGCGTCAGGCCGAACGGCGCGAAGAAGAAGTAAAGCCCGACGGCGACGATCACGATGGGCACGACCAGCGGCGAGAGCAGGAGCACCGTGATCACCGCCTTGCCCCGGAAATCCGCCATCGACAGGCCGATCGCCGCCAACGTCCCGAGCACCGTCGCGATGAAGGCCGCCGGCAGGCCGATGAGAAACGAGTTCACCACCGCGATGCGCCACTTGTCACTGGAGAAGACCGCCTCGTACCAGCGGGTGGTGAGGCCGCGCAGAGGGTAGGTCAGGAACTCCGAGTCGTTTACCGAAAGCGGCATGATCGCCAGGATTGGCGCGATCAGGAAAACGAACACCAGCGTCGCCGCCGCGATGAGCGCAATGCGGGCCACCTGCTCGGTACGGGTCTTTGCGCCGTGCATCGTGCCTCATCCCAGCTTCACCTGGCCCATGCCGACGAGGCGGGCATAGACCAGATAGAGAATAGCCGTCGCCGCGAGCAGCATCACGCCGAGAGCGGCGGCGAGCCCCCAGTTGGCGCTCGACGTGGTGTAGAAGGCGATGAAATAGGCGAGCATCTGGTCTTCGGCTCCGCCGACCAGAGCTGGCGTCACGTAGTAGCCGAGCGCCATGATGAACACGAGCAGCACTCCGGCCGCGACGCCGGGCAATGTCTGCGGCAGGTAAACCCGAAGGAAGGCGATAGCCGGATGGGCGCCGAGCGACAGGGCGGCGCGCATATAGGTCGGCGGAATCGACTTCATCGTCGCAATCATCGGGAGGATCATGAACGGCAGCAGCACGTGCGTCATGGCGACGACCACACCGGTCCGATTGAAGATGAGGCGTACCGGTTCACTCGTGAGGCCAACCGCCTGCAGCATACCGTTCACGAGGCCCTGATCCTGCAGCAGCACGATCCACGCTGCCGACCGGACCAGCAGGGATGTCCAGAATGGCAGCAGCACCAGGATCATCAGCAACCCGGCCATGCGCTTCGGCGCGTTGGCGACGAGGTAGGCGATAGGAAATCCGAGCACCAGCGCGAGCAGGGTGACCGAGGCTGAAATCAGCAGCGTACGCCCCAGGACCTGCAGATAAAGCGATCTTTCAGGGGGGCGCGGGACGATCTTGTTCTTTGCGTTTCGCTCCAGATCGAGAGCCGTCAGGAGATAGAAGTCCGTAAGCGGCCCCGCGGCCTGTCCGATGGCGATCCAGGTCTTTCGCTCCCCCCAGCGCGGATCGATCTCGATCAGTCGTGCGCGCCAGTCGGGTGGGTCAGCCGTTTCGCGGCGCAGCTCCCGCCCGGTGTTCATGACCAGGCTCCGCCCATTTTCCAAGGCGTAGTTCAGCCGGCGCGCGGCGATGGCGAGGGTTCGTTCGCGGGTCGATTCTTTGATGTCCTGCCCAAGCGCCCGGTACATTTCCGGGATTGGATCCCGGGCGCGGTCCCAGACCCAGGCCTTGGTAAGGGCCGCCGTGCGAGGCCAGACCTCCGAGAGCTCGCTATCCACCATGGACCGGCGCAGCATGTCGCCTATGGGCAGCACGAACGAGATCAGGAGAAAAAGGAAAAGGGGCGCAACAAGTGCGATCGCCATCAATC
>JAEVZQ010000012.1 GCA_023392135.1 Pseudomonadota bacterium
GGCAGCCAGGGCCATGCCCATACCCTGAATCTGCGCGATTCCGGCGTCAAGGACGTGGCGATCGCCCTGAAGGCGAATTCGGCGACCCGCGCCAAGGCGGAAGCCGCCGGCTTCAAGGTGATGACGCCGACCGAAGGCGCCAAATGGGGCGACGTCCTCATGATGCTGACGCCGGACGAGCTCCAGGCCGACATCTACCGCGACGAGCTGCACGACAACATGAAGGAAGGCGCCGCCATCATGTTCGCGCACGGCCTCAACGTGCATTTCAGCCTGATCGAGCCGCGCGCCGCCCTCGACGTCGGCATGGTGGCGCCGAAGGGCCCCGGCCATACGGTGCGCTCCGAGTACCAGCGCGGCGGCGGCGTGCCCTGCCTGATCGCGATCGCCCAGGACAAGAGCGGCAATGCGCACGATCTGTTCCTTTCCTATGCGTCCGCCATCGGCGGCGGCCGTGCCGGCATTATCGAGACGACCTTCAAGGAGGAGTGCGAGACCGACCTCTTCGGTGAGCAGGTCGTGCTCTGCGGCGGCCTTGTCGAGCTGATCCGCGCCGGGTTCGAGACGCTGGTCGAGGCCGGCTATGCACCCGAGATGGCCTACTTCGAGTGCCTGCACGAGGTGAAGCTGATCGTCGATCTCATCTACGAGGGCGGCATCGCCAACATGAACTACTCGATCTCCAACACCGCCGAGTTCGGCGAGTACATGTCAGGCCCGCGCATCATCACGAACGAGACCCGCAAGGAAATGCGCAAGGTCCTGAAGGACATCCAGACCGGCGCCTTCACCAGCGAGTGGATCCGCGAGTGCAAGGCTGGCCAGCCGAAGTTCAAGGCCATTCGCCGCAACAACGATGCCCACCAAGTCGAGGAAGTCGGCGCCAAGTTGCGCGGCATGATGCCCTGGATCAAGGAGAAGGCGCTCGTCGACAAGAGCCGGAACTGATCCGGCTCGCGGACGGGAAGTTTATCGAGAATGGCGGGCGGCATCAGCGATGTCGCCCACTTTCAATGCGAAACGCGCTATTTCAGCGGCGGCAGCGGCGGGGCTATCTCGCGGAAGCGGTCGAACTTCCAGCTGAGCCGCGCCGTGACCGTGTGCATCTGGAGGTCCTCTTCGACCGGATCCCGGCCTGTGACGAAGCGGAAGCGCTCGCCGTAGGACTCCTCGCCGAAGTCATAGAAATTGTACTCCAGCCCGAGCACGACGTTCGGCGTCGCTAGGAATTCGATACCGCCACCCACCGTCCAGCCGTTGTGCGTGTTCTCCTCGGAGAAGCGATCGAAGTCGGGAACCGCGTCGAACCGGTCAGTGGCCGAGAGCTCCACATTGGCACCGGCATAGCCGCCTTTCACGTACGTCAGCACGCGCCCCCAGTCGTATCCGAGCCGGCCGGTTACGGTCCAGAACATGTCGATGTTCGTGCCGAGGAAGACATCGTCGAACCGGCTACGGCTCGTATCGTCGATATCCGCCCCGGACAGCGTGGCCTCGATGCCCCAAACAGCCGGGCCCGTCTGGAAATTGTAGCCGATCTGCCCACCGCCGAGCCAGCCTTGAGGGTTATGGCTGAACGTGTCGCCGAAGTGCACGACGTCTCCCGCATCAAAGCGGGATGTCCAGTCGGAGTCGGCAAAACCACCGCCGACATGGGCGCCGATGTAAAAGCCCGTCCATGTGATCGGCGGCGGTGGGGCAAAGAGCACTTCATCTTTGAGGCCGCCATTCCCGTAGATCGGATATCCGCCGTCGGCGAGTGCAGGCGATGCAACTAACGCGCCGGCCACAGCCATGCCGGCGACTGACAATGCAACTGACTTGGACACTGGGATCCCCTCCATTCAGCAGAAGCTCGCGGGAGCAACTGACTTGTGCTGCTGATACCTTGGGCCTCTACCCTGGCCCGCAGTGATTCGTAACGCGACGCGAGTAACGCAATCAACACAACCAAAGCGAGAATACGGGGACAACTGTTAAGCAAGCGTTAGGCGTAATGCATCCAAACGCGTGTGTGATTCAGCAATGGCGGGTGCTTCGCGGGGTGTTGCAGAACGGGTGCAGTGACGGCGCTGCCACTAAAGATTGTGCAAAACCGCGTTATCAACAGGTGGCGTGGCCGCCTGCAGTCGGAATGGCTCGTCAGTTCTGCGCCGGCACCAAAGGCTCTAGCAGATCCTCGCGATCAGCTCCCGACTGAACGATCCGCATTGCGCCGGCATCGAAGCTTCTCACGAGCGAGAACGCCTCCTGCGGCGATCCGCTCAGCCAGGTCTCGAACTGATCCTCGGTGTTGAGCAGCACGGGCATTCGCTCATGATTTATGGTGGCTACGAGTTCATTCGGCTGCGTCGTGAGGAAGCTGAAGACGTCGAACTCTACCGCGGGGCCACCAGACTTGAGCGGCCCCTTCCAGCGTCGCCACAGACCGGGGAAGGCGAACGGCGGCCGCGGCTCCTCTCCGTGCAGCGCGAACCAGTGCCAGGTAGCGGGCCGCTCCCCTTTGGGCTCGCAGAACGAGGATGCCGGCACGAGGCAGCGCCGCAGCTGGAACG
>JAEVZQ010000054.1 GCA_023392135.1 Pseudomonadota bacterium
CCCCTGCGCCGCCTCCGGTGACCGCTCCACCGCGGCAGCCGGCGCACGCGGCGGCACCTCCGCCACCCAACGGAGCCGCTGCCGGTCGCACGCCGCCGCCGGCACCTCCACCAGGGACCGGCCAGAAGGCGCCGCAGTTTCCGTCCCTGCCGCCGGCGATCGCGGAAAGCCTCGCCAAGCTTGCCGGAATGCCGATTACCGAGGCGCCCACCGCCCGGCCGCCCGGCAAGAGCGGCAATGGCGCGGCGAGTGGGCCGGCAGAGCCCGCACGGCCCCGCATCGAGGCCAAGGGGCCCTCACGCTGAGGTCGGTCTCCGGACGACCTGGTCTGGAGATCACCGGAGGCGGCGCCATATAGATGTGAGTGACCGTTTTGGCGGTGGCTCCGATGACCAGGCGCCTGCTCCGAGCCGTGAGCATTCCCATAAGGATCAGCCCGACTGATCCGGATGGAGATGCGACATGACAATTCTCCTGAGGCCCGGAGCGGTAACCCTCGAAACGCTGGAGCGGCTCTATCGCGGCCAGGACGCGGTGAAGCTCGATCCCGCCTGCATTGCCGGCATGGACGCAAGTGCTGCGCGCATCGGCGAGATCGCTGCCGGCAGAGCGGCCGTCTATGGCGTCAATACTGGCTTCGGCAAGCTCGCCAGCGTGCGAATTCCTCCTGAAGATGTCGCCAGGCTGCAGCGCAATCTCGTCCTCTCCCATAGCGCCGGCATCGGGACGCCGCTCGATCCAGACATCGTTCGCCTGGTGATGGGGTTGAAGCTCATTTCGCTCGGCCGCGGTGCATCAGGCGTCCGCCGGGACCTCGTTCAGCTCATCGAAAGCATGCTGGCGCGAGGGGTGACCCCGGTTGTTCCCTCGCAAGGCTCGGTCGGGGCGTCCGGAGATCTGGCCCCGCTCGCCCACATGGCAGCGGCCATGATCGGCGAGGGCGAGGCCTGGGTTGGGGGGGAGCGGCTGCCGGCGCGGACAGCTATGGAGCGGACAGGGCTCCAGCCCATCGAGCTCGCGGCCAAAGAAGGGCTGGCTCTCATCAACGGCACGCAGGTCTCGACCGCTCTGGCATTAGCGGGTCTGTTCCGGGCGCACCGCGCCGGACGGTCCGCCCTGATCACGGGAGCCTTGTCGACGGATGCGGCGATGGGCTCGCCGGCGCCGTTCCGTGCGGAGATCCACGAGTTGCGCGGCCATCGAGGCCAGATCGACACGGCTGCAGCGCTGCGCACGCTGCTGGCAGGTTCCGAAATCCGCGAAAGCCATCGCAATGGCGACGAGCGTGTTCAAGACCCCTATTGCATCCGTTGCCAGCCGCAGGTCGACGGGCCCTGTCTCGATCTGCTGCGGCAAGCGGCATCTACCCTCACCATCGAGGCCAACGCCGTCACGGACAACCCGCTTGTCCTCTCGGATGGGCAGGTGGTCTCGGGTGGTAATTTCCACGCCGAGCCGGTGGCGTTCGCCGCCGACCAGATCGCGCTCGCCATCTGCGAGATCGGGGCTATCGCCCAGCGACGGATCGCGCTTCTCGTTGATCCTGCCCTGAGCTTCGGCTTGCCGCCATTCCTGGCGAAGAACCCAGGCCTCAATTCCGGGTTGATGATCGCGGAGGTCACGTCGGCGGCGCTGATGTCGGAGAACAAGCAGATGGCGCATCCAGCCTCGGTGGATTCGACACCGACGTCGGCCAATCAGGAGGACCACGTATCAATGTCCTGCCACGGCGCGCGGCGGCTGCTGCCGATGACGGAGAACCTTTTCGGCATCATCGGCATCGAGGCGATCACGGCTGCACAGGGGATCGACTGTCGCGCACCTCTCGGGACCGGAACGGAGCTGCGCAAGGCGCATGCGCTGATCCGGTCCGTAGTGCCGCCGCTCGATGAGGATCGTTATCTCGCCGGAGACCTCGAAGCAGCGCGGGACCTGGTGCGATCGGGCGCCCTCGATGCATGCGTCTCGCCCGGCATCCTGCCGAGCCTCGTGCCGACACCTCCTGAGCCTTGAGCCGATCCGGAGAAGGCCGATGAGCAATCCCCGTCATAACATCCGCGAGGTGCGCGCGCCCCGGGGCACGGACATCAGCGCGAAGTCCTGGGCGACCGAAGCGCCGCTTCGCATGCTGATGAATAATCTCGATCCGCAAGTCGCTGAGGACCCGAACGAGCTTGTCGTGTACGGCGGCATCGGACGGGCTGCCCGCACGTGGGAAGACTTCGACCGCATCGTGGCTGCGCTCCGCTCTCTGGAGGCGGACGAGACCCTGCTCGTCCAGTCGGGAAAGCCGGTCGGCATTTTCCGCACCATTGCGGACGCTCCCCGCGTGCTCATCGCCAATTCCAATATCGTGCCGCATTGGGCGAACTGGCACCACTTTCACGAGCTCGATCGGAAGGGGCTCATGATGTACCGGCAGATGACCGCGGGCTCGTGGATCTATATCGGCAGCCAGGGGATCGTGCAGGGTACATACGAGACCTTCGCCGAGGCCGGGCGCCAGCACTACGGCGGCAACCTGGAGGGTCGCTGGATCCTCACCGCCGGGCTCGGCGGCATGGGTGGGGCGCAGCCACTGGCGGCGGCGATGGCCGGGGCATCCTGTCTGGTCGTGGAGTGCGATCCCGAGCACATCGACTTCCGCCTGCGCACCCGCTACCTCGACGAG
>JAEVZQ010000085.1 GCA_023392135.1 Pseudomonadota bacterium
GGAGGAGGTGGTCCGTCGATGGGCCGCGGCCCCGGTTTCCAGGGCGGGCCGATCGGCCGCGCACCAGAGAGAGGACCGAGGTTCGAGGGCGGTCCTCAACGGGGCTTTGGCGGCGCACCGGTCCAGCGCGAGTTTCGCGGCAGAGCGGAGCGTGGCCCGTCACCCCGCTTTGGCCGCGGGGAGTTCCGGAGAGGCGAGCGGCGCTTCGCTCGTCGCGGACACTTCCGCCCCGGCTATTTCTGGGGTGGCGTGTGGATCGGCCCAGGCATCTATTATGCCGACTGCGAGTGGCTGAGGCGCCGGGCCTACGTCACCGGCTCTCCCTACTGGTGGGGTCGCTTTAACGAGTGCGTCGCCACCTACTATTCCTGATACGGGCCGTGTACTAAGGTTTGGTCTTCAATCCGGGCACGATGCAGCCGGGCACTACCGCCCGGCTGCAGGCTTGGTCAGGGGCGGAGGTACAGGACGATGACTGCCGACCAGTCCGCAGGTCAGATGACCCAGGAAGAACGGATGCAGCGCGCGCGGGAGCGCGTTTCCGAAATCAAGGGCTTCTATATTCATCTCGGCATTTTCGTGGCCGTTCTCGTTCTGCTTTTCGGCGTGAACGCCACGACGAGTGGCGCTTGGTGGGTGCAATGGGTGTTCCTGGGCTGGGGCATCGGAGTCCTCGCCCATGCCGTCGCCATATTCGGTGGCACGCCGAAATTCATCAGCAGATGGGAAGAGCGCAAGGTACGCCAGTACATGGATGAGAGCTGACGTTCAGCTCAACTACCAGTAGCAGCAAACGTCACTCACCTGCATTTTGACGTAATAAAAGCAATCTCCGGCTACGGACATGAGCTTGCGCATCACGGACCAGCTCCGTTGAGCGACGATCGGCAAGCTTTAAGTTCACGCCAGCCCCTTCTCTGCTATAATATGGCCCAATTCAGACCTCTCTTATGCCTGAGGGCAGCACCTCAACATTCAGACGGGAGACGGGTCCGTGCGTGGCTTGCTTGTGTGGGTTGCGGGAGCGATGAGTTTAGCGCCCCTCGTGGCCGGAAATGCCTGGTCGCAGACGCTGCAACCGTTTGATGTTGCGCAGGCGCGAGGAGTGCCGACAGCTGCGGCGTCGGGCGAGGCTGCGGTGGTGGCTCGCACCAATGCGTGGACGGTCAGCATTGCGGGCGGCCTGCTCGAAGGGACTTTCTCCCGGTTTGCTGCGGAGCTTGCGAAGGCACTCGACGACGGCGACGATCTCCGTGTGCTCCCGATCATCACCTACGGTGCCGCGGAGAACCTGAGCGATCTCCTCTATCTCAAGGGCATCGACATGGCGATTACCCATGCCGACGTCTTCGACGAGTTCAAGCGCAACAGGAGAGCCGCAAACCTCGAGCAGCGCGTCAACTACATCTCGCAGATGTACGTCGGTGAGCTGCACGTCTTCGCGCGCCACGACATCAAGTCACTCAAGGATCTCAATGGCAAGAAGGTCGGCTTCCACACGAAGGGCGCAGGCCCGACGGTGACGGGCCCGATCCTGTTCGAGCGGCTTGGCATCAAGGTCGAGCCCGTCTTCATCAACAACGCCATCGCGATCGAAAAGATGAAGGCAGGTGAGATTGCCGCGATCCTGCATACGGTCGGCAAGCCGAACAACCTGTTCGTCAACCTGAAAAGCGACGTTGGACATTTCCTGCCCGTCGAGTACGGCGACAAGTTTTCTGACTATTACGTGCCATCGACCCTGGGACACGAGGACTATCCTAATCTGTTCGAACCGGGTGAGAAGGTCGACACGATCGGCATCCCGGTCGTTCTCGCAGTCTATAACTGGCCGGAGGGGCATGACCGCCATCGCCGCGTCGAACGCTTCATCCAGCGGTATTTCGGGCGCTTCGACACGTTGAGAAAGCCGCCGTTCCATCCGAAATGGAAAGAAATCAATCTGGCGGCCAAGGTGCCGGGCTGGAAGCGCTACTTTGTTGCCGAAAAGTTGCTCGAGGAAATGCAGCCGACAACCGTCGCCGCAGGCATCGATCCGGCCCTTGCCCGGTCCCAGGCCGCGCGCGCCGCACCGAACGATCGTGCTGAGCAGGAGCGCCTCTTCCAGGAATTTCTGGAGTGGAGCAGACAGCGAGCCAGGCGACAGGCCCGGCAATAGAGCCGCCGTCAAGAACAAAGCCAAAGCGCGGCTAAGGAGGAAACGGCCATTTCGGCGGGAGGGAACCAATGGCGGGGATTACGCCGAAGGACCAACGGACGACCGGCATTGGGCTAAAGCAACTCGTTCTGGCAATGACCGTGGCCGGACTGGTAAGCCTGCCGGTGGTGCGGGCCCCCGTCGATGCGCAGACGAAGCCGATCATCAACGTCGCCTCGGTGATCCTTGCGGAACCCGCCATCGAGACGCCATTCCCGATTCAGATCGGTCCGGCTGAGGCTATTCCGAAGCAGACGTTTCTGAGAATTCGCGGCCTGCCGGGAACAGCCACGCTGTCGGAGGGTCACGCCATAGCCGCGGGGGCTTGGGCCATTCCGCTAACTGGATTGCCGCGGCTGAAAATTGCGACCCCGGCTGGCGCGTCGGGCAAAGCGGACGTTACCATTTCTCTCGTCGCTATCGACGGCCGTATCCTCAGCGAAGTGAAGGCGACCCTGCTGATCGCACCGGCTTCCGCCATCACACCGGCGGCGAGCCAGGCTGCCGGTGGCCAAGCCGGCGCCAATGTTGCCGCACTTAGTCCGGCGGGAGACGTCCTCGCACCGGCGCCCGCGCGGCTTCCACTTCAGCCGCCCGTTCCGCCGCCACCTGACATCGCTCCCGAGGACCGGGATCAGGCGCTGGCCTACATGGATCGGGGTGACCGCAGCCTGGCCAATGGCAATGTGACAGTCGCGCGCCTGTTCTATGAAAAAGCTGCCGAGCTCGACTGGGGACCCGCCGCATTGGCGCTCGCGGCCACTTTCGACCCCATCGAGCTGGCCCACTGGAATGTCCTCGGCGGCGTCGAGCCCGATCCTGAAGAAGCGCGCAAATGGTACGAGCGCGCCCGCGAGCTCGGCACCGCGGAGGCTGTCGAGCGTTTGCAGCGATTGGGCGCGCGCTGAGCTTTGCTCATAGAGCGGGTGCCCTCACTCTACTGGTACGCGCGACACTATCCTGCATCACACCGTCATTCCCGCGAAGGTGGGGATCCACGATACGTCGCTACTCGAATTCGGAAACTTGCGTGAATGGCCGGATTGCTCGTTTCGGAGCTTCTCTCAACTCGCTTGGCTCGAAGCTGTGTTTGCCTGCGATCGCCGCAGTATTCGGCCGAGGAAGGGAAGGAGAAGCGTGATGATCACGGCGGCCATGATGCTGCCGGAAAGAGGCCGGGTGAAGAAAACCGTCCAATCATTGCCGAAGCTGATCATCGTATTCATGAACGATTCCTCGGCAATCGGCCCTAAAATCACGCCAAGTATCATCGGCGCGACGGGAAAGCGGAATCGCTCGAGCGCATAGCCGATCACTCCGAACGCGAGCATCAGCCAGAGATCCGTCAGGTTATTGCGGATCGACATGGCGCCGATGAAGCACATCAGCATGACGAACGCCGAAACGACCGCCTCCGGGAAATCGAGAACCTTCACGAGCAGACGGATGAAATAGAAGCCGAGCACGCACATCAGTGCGATGCCGAGGAAGACCGAGGCGAAAATCGTGTAGACCATTCCGGAGGACGTCAGAAGGATCTGCGGCCCCGGCTGCACGCCCTGCAGCATGAACGCACCGAGCATGACGGCGGTGGCGCCGCTGCCCGGGATGCCCAGCGCCAGCAGCGGCACCAGTGCGCCGCCCACGGATGCGGTCGACGCCGCCTGGGGTGCAACGATGCCTTCAGGAATTCCGGTTCCCATTTCCTTGCGCCGCTGCCCGTATTGCGCCTCGACGCCGTACGAAACAAACGAGGCAATGGTCGCTCCGGCTCCGGGCACCAGGCCGATGACATTCCCCAGAATGCTCGAGCGCAGAAACATCCAGCGCAATGCGAAAAGCTCGCGGAAGGACGGAAGCCTGGTCGAGGTTTGGGAAATTTTCTCGACGGATTTTGTGGCGAACCCCTGCTCCAGTCGGCTCAGAACTTCCCCGACTCCATAGGCGCCGACCATCACGACGAGGAACTCGATGCCGTCCGCCAGGATCGGCAAGCCGAAAGTGAACCGATAGCTGCCATAAATGGCGTCTGTCCCGACGCTCGCGATCAGCAACCCGATCGCGAGGGACAAGAAGGCATTCGGCAATGATCCGCGGCCGAGCGCGATGACGCTCGCGAGCCCGAATAGAACAATTGCGAAATACTCCGGCGTCGAGAACTTCAGAGCAAACTTCGCCACTGGCTGGGTCAGCAGAACCATGACGATCGCCGAGATGAAGCCGCCGCCAAGCGCCGCGATGAGAGTCCAGCCGAGGGCATCTGCCGCCCGGCCCTTCTGGGCCATGGTGTAGCCGTCCCACAGAATGGGAACGTCGAGCGGCTCGCCGGGAATGCGGAACAGAATGGCTGTGAAAGCGCCACCGTAAGTGCCGGACACGTACATGGCGGTCAGCAGCACGATGGCTGCCGTGATGTCCATCTGGTACGTGAAGGGTAGCACAAGGATGACGCCCATCACGAGCGTCAGCCCCGGCAGCACGCCCACAAGCAGGCCCACGACAATGCCGACCACGAGCATCAGCAGGTGGGCCGGGGTCAGGCAGTTGATGAAACCGGCACCGAGCTGACTGAAGATTTCGAGCATTCGTGTATCCTCGGCCAGCTCAGCTGGCGCGCATCAGGTCCAAGACGAACTGCGTGACCTGGTCGAATGGCGGCACGCCCCTGGGCAGGGAGACATAGACGACCTTCAGGAAAATGAAGGCGAAGACCAGAATTCCGATCGTACTCGAGGCCCAGACGGCCGTGTGATTACGGATGCCGCCGAGGTACATGAAAACGATCAGGAACAGGTACGAAGCGAGCAAGAACCCGAAAATCGGAACCAGGACGGCGTAAGCAAACGTCAGGGCCAGTCCACCAAGAAGCATATAGATGCGCGATCTGGCATTCGCGTGCGCTCCTTCCTCGTCGAGCTCTTCGCCTTCCAGATGCTCTGCGATCCCCTGCAAGCTGTTCCCGGCCGATCCCACGATGATCCGCCGCGCGATCTCATACATGCAGACGATTGCGATGATCGCGATGGCAAGCCGCGGCCAGAAATCGGGCCCGAGCTGACCCGGGCGGGCTGGATAGCTGATCGTACCCGCCACATGATAGAGCACTGCCGCGATCGCGAGCCCCAACATGTAGGGCAGCGCGGCCCTGAATCGCTGCGCCATTTTATTGAAATCCCGTGCGATGATTTGTCGGCCGGTGCGCGCTTTCGCTCGCGACCGGATTCGCGGCTCGGCCCGCCGCCTGAAGGCAGCGAGCCATCAGCCGCATCGGATCAATCAGGACTTGGCGCCTGCGAGCTTCTTCATGTCGTCGAGCTGCTTCTCGATGAATTCACCCGCCTTGGATGCATCGATGAAGCTGTCCGGATCGGCAAACTGATCGGACAGGAATTTCTTGAACTCGTCCGTCCCCGCGACCTTCGCCAGCCCCGCAGAAAGAGCCTTGACGCGATCATCCGGCGTGCCCGAGCGAACGACGATCGACCGGAACTGCGGCAGGGCAACCTCGTAGCCAAGCTCGTAGGAGCTTGGCGTATCAGGAAAGTCCGGATGCCGCTTCTCGCCGAATATCATCAGCGGGCGCATCTGCTTGCTCTTCAGGAACTGGCCGACGTCGCCCGCCTGCTCGTAAAGAGCATCGGCATGGCCACCCAGAATGGAAACGTAACGCTCGCTGGGCTTGGAGAAAGGCACCTGGACGACTTTGATACCTTTTCCCTCCAGATAACGCAGCGTGTAATCATCGACGCTTCCAAACCCGAGCGTTGCAACCTTCAGAGTACCGGGTTTCTCTTTAGCTTCTTTTTCAAAATCAGCCCAGCTTTTGAAGCGACTGTTATCGGCTACGAAAATGAAGGACGGCCCCTGGATCATAACCGAAACCGGTTTGATGTCGTCAATTTTCCAGCGCGGTTCAGGGCCCGCCAGCAGTGCATGACTGTCAGCGATATAGATGGCCATGGAGTACCCGTCGGCCGGCGCCGCCAGCAGCTTGGCCATGCCC
>JAEVZQ010000194.1 GCA_023392135.1 Pseudomonadota bacterium
GCTCTACGCCTATCCGTTCGTCTCCCATTCCGCGGCCGGTGCGCACGTCGTCGAGCCCATCGGCCAGATCATTGCGCGTCAAAGTAGCGGGTCGCAGCGCCATCTGCCGAACGAGGACTCGCGCAGCATCGTGTTCGACGATACGAACCTGTTCGAGCTGGACAAGATGTCAGGCTACGACCGGGTCGAGACCGGAACGCGTGCGAACGTCGGGCTGCAGTACACCTATCAGGCCAACTATGGGTGGTTCGCCCGCTTCCTGGCCGGGCAGAGCTACCACTTGGCGGGCGATAACATCTACAGCGAGCCGGGGAATGTGCGGGTAAGGCGGGACGTCAATGGCGACGGCATCGTAGCTGACGATGAAATCGACTTGGTTCCAATCTATTCACCCGTTAGCGGCCTCGAGAATGACCATTCCGATTACGTGTTCGCGGCCTACCTCTCGCCCTCGTCCCTCTTCCGTACCATCGCCCAGACCCGCTTTGAAGACAGCAATTTCAACCTGCGGCGAGCCGATGTGTTCGGCGAGGTGAAATACGGACCACTGATTGCGCAGGCCACCTACAGCTATGCAACGTTTGACCCCTTCAGCGGCGAAAGGACCGACCAGGAGGACATTTTCAGTGTCGTCGGCCTGCAGCTCACCGATCGCTGGAGCGTGCTCGGCTCGCTCCGTTATGATCTCGATGCCGGCGCCACGATCCAGGATGCCGTTCAGCTTCGGTACGCCGATGATTGCTTTGTCCTCACGGCCTCCTATACGGAGACCTTCATCGACGACCCGCTCCGGCAGCTGGAGGAAGACCGCACGCTGATGCTGCGCTTCGAGCTTAAGAACCTCGGCGAGTTCCACTACAAGACCGACGCGCTCGACTTTTTCCCCGGCGAGAACCAGACGGTGCCGAAGTAGATCGCTTCCGGAACGGACTTTCTGACACGCCGGTCCGCTCGTGGGGCTGTTGCCTTTGCATCGCCACGTCAGATGTGGATAGTGCGGGGCCAGAGCACCGAGTTGCAGCTATGATCGCAACTTGAGTCGGTCCCGAAAGCCTTACTGATCGGACGAGGTATGAGGCGAGGCAACTTTCTGAAACAGCGATCCTGCCACGGCGCATTCATTCTTACGGCCGCCTTCATGGCCTCGACAGCGGCGTATGCCCAGGGCTCGCAGACGCTCCCTGGTCTGGTGGTCACGGTGCCGCCCGGCAACGAGGCACCCGCAGCCAATCAGCAACCGAAGCGCTCGACGCCCGCCGCCAAGAGCGAAACGCGCGCCAAGTCTAGCAGCAGGAAGAATTCCAAGTCGGCTTCTCTCGACTCGAGCGGGTCCGGCAGCCACAAAGGGTCCGTCCAGTCGATCCTCGTGCTCGTCAACGACGACCCGATCACGGCCTTTCAGGTCGACCAGCGCACGCGTCTGCTGGCCATGCAGGCCGATGTCGGGGAACGGGCTCAGTCCAACTTCAAACGACTGATCCAGCAGGACAGTACGAACCAGCGCCTGCGACAGATCCTCCAGGAAACCATCCAGGCGAACCAGGGCAAGTCACGCGAGGCGATCCTTGAAATTTTTGAGAAGCGCAAGCAGCAGTATGCGCTCCAGCTTCAGCAGCAGGCCATGCAGAGCGCCCGGTCGTCCATGTTGCCCTCCTACCGCAAGAAGGCGATGGATGAGCTGATCGAGGAGCGTCTGAAGCTGCAGGAGGCCCAGCGCCTCGGCATCTCCGTCGATGAAGCCCAGGTCGACGAGATCATCAACAACATCGCCAAACGCAACAAGACCACGCCGGAGCAGTTCGCCCAGAACCTCAAGGGTATGGGCGCGAGCATCGATTCCATGCGGGCCCGGTTCCGTGCGACGATCGCCTGGAACTCGGTCGTACGGCGACGCTTCAGCGCGCTGGTGTCGGTGAGCCAGCGCGAGATCGACCGCATGGTCTCGAGTGCAGCCGGAGATGCCGAGGATCAGGTGGAGCTCAGGCTGCACCGGATCACACTGCCGGTGACCGGCAAGCTCGACCAGAAGGCCATGGCCACCCGCCTCGACCACGCGGAGCGCATCTGGCGCGGCTTCAAGGGCTGCGCCACCACGGCGGAGCTGGCCAAGGCGCAAGGCGGGACCTTCGAGGACCTCGGCACCTGCAAGCCCTCCTCCGTGCCCGAGCCGACGCGGAGCCTGCTGCTCAATGCGAAGGACGACGAGATGGTGCCGCCCAACATGTCGAGCCGCGGCGTCGAGCTCTATGCCGTCTGCGGGCGCAAGGTCATCAAGGCAGACGACCAGGTTCGCGAGCAGGTCGCGCAGGAGCTCCAGCAAAAGGAGTTCGAGGTTCTGGCCGAGCGCCACCTGAGGGATCTACGCCAGGACGCACATATCGAGTATCGTTGAGCGGTGCCGAACGCGCCTGCCCCGTCCGCACCTGCCCTGCTCGCCCTCACCATGGGCGAGCCTGCCGGCGTTGGGCTCGAGCTGACGCTGAAGATCTGGCAGGCGGCGCGCGCCAGCACCTCAAGGCAGCCGTATCAGCTTCTCCTGTATGCCGATCCGGCCGCCGTTGCTGCCTGCGCCCAGCGCGTCGGGTTGCCTGATCCCTGCAGGCCGGTTTCGGCCCCCCAGGAGGCGGCGGGGTTGTGGCCGGCGCAAATCCCGGTGATGCCCGTTCCGCTGGCGCGGCCGGTCGAGCCGGGCCGGCCCGATCCGGCCAACGGCGCCGCCGTCATTACCGCGATCGAGCAGGCGACCGCTGCGGTCGTCCGCGGGGAGGCCGCTGCTCTGGTCACCAACCCGATCGCCAAGAGCGTGCTTTATGAGGCCGGCTTCGGCCATCCAGGCCACACGGAGTTCCTGGCCGAGCTGGCGGCGCGTTTCGCCGATGGCGGCCCCTACCGGCCCGTCATGCTGCTCGCCTCGGACGAGCTTCGTGTTGTACCGCTGACCGTACACATTCCGCTCGCCGACGTGCCGCGTGCCCTGACACAGGACCTCATCGTGGAGACGGCGCGCATTTTGGAGAGTGCCCTCAGACGGGATTTCGCGCTCGGCGGCGGTGCGCGGCCAAGGATCGCCGTTGCCGGCCTCAACCCCCACGCCGGCGAGGGCGGCGCGATGGGCACGGAGGAGGAACGCATCATTGCGCCGGCGATTGCCGCTTTGAGAGCTGAGGGCCTCAACGTCACCGCGCCGCATCCGGCCGACACCCTCTTCCATGCCCAAGCGCGGGCCGGCTACGACGCGGTGATCGCCATGTACCACGACCAGGCGCTGATCCCTATCAAGACGCTGGCCTTCGACCGCGGGGTGAACGTCACGCTGGGGCTGCCGTTCGTGCGCACCTCGCCGGACCACGGGACGGCCTTCGACATCGCCGGCACCGGACGCGCCAGCCCGGCCTCGCTCTCCGCTGCCCTCGCCCTTGCAGCGCAACTGGCGGCGAACCGCGCCGCAGCGGACGCGCATGACCTCGCGTGACGGGCGGACCCGCGCGACCGAGACCCCGGACGGCCTGCCCCCGCTGCGCGAGGTCATCGCCGCACAGGGCCTCACCGCCAAAAAGAGCCTCGGCCAGAACTTCATCCTCGACCTCAACCTGACGCGGCGCATCGCGCGGGCGGCGGGCGACCTCTCCGGCCGCACCGTGGTCGAGGTCGGCCCCGGTCCCGGCGGGCTCACCCGCGCGCTGCTCTTGGAAGGCGCCGAGCGGGTCGTCGCCGTCGAGAGGGACGAGCGCTGCCTGCCGGCGCTGCAGCAGATCGCGGAACGCTACCCCGGCCGCCTGGAGGTGCACCACGGAGATGCGCTCAAGGCGGACTGGCGGGCGCTTCTCGGCTCCGGGCCCCTCGCCGGCAAGGCGCTGATCGTCGCCAACCTGCCCTACAGCGTCGCCACTATGCTGCTGATCGGCTGGCTCGAGACGGAGCCCTGGCCGCCCTGGTACGAGCGCATGGTGCTGATGTTCCAGCGCGAGGTGGCCGAGCGCATCGTGGCCGCGCCGGGCACGAAGCCCTACGGCCGCCTGGCCGTAATCTCCCAATGGCGCACCCGCGCGCGTATCGTGATGAACCTGAAGCCGGAAGCCTTCACGCCGCCGCCCAAGGTCGCCTCGGCCGTCGTCGAGCTCGTCCCGCGCGAGCATCCCGAGCCCCCCTGCTCCGCCAAGATCCTCGGTGAAGTGACGGCCGCCGCTTTCGGCCAGCGCCGCAAGATGCTGCG
>JAEVZQ010000196.1 GCA_023392135.1 Pseudomonadota bacterium
TGGCGCCGACGAGCCGTGCCGTGTCCGCGTCATCGCTCCGGATCTCGATCCCGATGGCGCCCTGCGCTCCCGCCGGCAACATCTCTTCGCTCGGCATGACCCGGGTGATGCGGTCGGCCTGTCCGAGCCGTTTCAGCCCGGCACAGGCCAGGAACGTGGCTTCCGCGACGCCCTGCTCCAGCTTCCGCAGCCGCGTATCCACGTTGCCGCGGAACTCGACGACCTTCAGGTCGGGCCGCAACCGGCGCACCTGTGCCTGACGTCGCAAGGATGAGCTTCCGACGACAGCACCCGAGGGCAGCTCGGCAAGCGAGGCGTACCGGAGACTGATGAAGGCATCCCGCACGTCCTCACGCGGCAGCATGGACGCGATCACGAGGCCGTCGGGGAGCTCGGTCGGCATGTCCTTCATGGAGTGGACGGCCAGATCGATTTCGCCTGCGAGCAGTGCCTCCTCGATCTCCTTCGTGAAGAGCCCCTTGCCGCCCGCTTCCGCAAGTGGCCGGTCCTGGATGCGATCGCCCGTGGTCTTGAAGGTCCGGATCTCGACGGCGGTCGCGCCCAGCCCGTGCGCTGAAACGAGGCGCTGCTTCACCTCGTTGGCCTGGGTCACCGCCAGCGGCGATCCGCGGCTTCCAATCCTGATCCTCTCACCTTGCACGCGCCGATCTCCGGATGCTAGGCCCAGCTTACGCCTGCCGGGCCTGTCGCCGCCATTCATGCCCGCCGCAGCACGAAGACGCAAATTGCGCGAGATGGATCACGACGCCGCATGAGCCAGCAACATGCAAGCGGCCGCGCCGGCACTCTGGTGCTCGGCATCGAGTCGAGCTGCGACGAGACCGCAGCGGCAGTGGTGCTGCGCGAGGGCCCGGCGCGGGGGCGCTTGTTGTCGAACATCGTGCGCTCGCAGTGGGAGCAGCACCGGCAATTCGAGGGGGTCGTACCGGAGATCGCGGCGCGCGCCCATGTCGAATGCCTCGACGAAATCATAGCGGAGGCCTTGGCCGGGGCAGGGGTGGCGCTCTCCGCTATCGATGGCATTGCGGTGACCGCTGGGCCGGGGCTGATCGGCGGTTTGCTGGTCGGTCTCACCACGGCCAAGGCGCTCGCGCTGGCCAGTGGCAAGCCGCTGATTGCCGTGAACCACCTGGAAGCGCACGCGCTCACGGTGGGACTGACTGAAGGCCTGCCGCCACCGTATCTGTTGCTGCTGGTCTCCGGCGGACACACGCAGCTTTTGCTTGTGCGCGATATCGGGGAGTACGAGCGGCTTGGTACGACCATCGATGATGCGCTGGGCGAGGCCTTCGACAAGACCGCCAAGCTGCTGGGCCTGGGCTTTCCCGGCGGCCCCGCCGTCGAGCGCATGGCACGAGGAGGTGATCCGCAGCGGTTCGCGCTTCCCCGGCCGATGATCGGGCGCGACGAGCCGCATTTCTCCTTCGCCGGCCTGAAGACGGCCGTTCGGCGGCAGGCCATGCAACTCGTCCCTTTGACGGAGGAAGATATCCGCGATCTGTGCTCCTGCTTCGAGGCGGCAGTCGCGGATGTGGTCGTGGACCGTTGCGCCCGTGCGATGCGAATCTCTGAGGACCAGCTCGGGCCCGATCGGCATCTGGTCATCGCCGGTGGCGTGGCGGCCAACCTTCGGTTGCGCGAGGCGTTGTCCCGGCTGGCCGAGGCCAGTGGATTCACGCTTCATGCGCCGCCGATCGCGCTCTGTGGCGACAACGCCGCCATGGTCGCCTGGGCAGGGGCCGAGCGCCTGGCGCGCGGGCTTGCCGACACCCTCGACTTTCCTGCACGGGCCCGCTGGCCGCTCGATCAAATCGCCGAGCCGGTGCTCGGCAAAGGGCGCCTCGGAGCGAAAGCATGAGTGCAACGGCGAGGCAAGTGGGTGTGATCGGTGCGGGTGCATGGGGCACGGCACTGGCGTTGGTCGCTGCGCGTGCCGGGCATCGGGTGATACTTTGGGCGCGGTACGCCGAGACGGCAGCAGCCATCAACACGGCGCATGAGAACCAGGGGCGGTTGCCGGGCGTGCATCTCCCAGACGCCATCGTAGCCACGTCGCAACCTACCGATCTGGAATATTCCGAGCTGCTGCTGATCGCCAGTCCGGCGCAGGCATTGCGGGACGTCATGACCCAGCTCGGGCCGCATTTCGCTGCCGGTGTGCCGGCCGCCATCGCCGCCAAGGGAATAGAGCAGACCAGCTCCCGCTTCATGACGGACGTGCTTTCGGAGGTCTGCCCGCGTCTGGAGCCGCTGGTGATTTCAGGCCCAAGCTTTGCCGGCGATGTGGCCCGCGAGTTGCCGACCGCCGTGACACTCGCCGCGCGTAGCCTCGACGTCGCCCGCCCCGTCGCGGAGGCGCTGAGCCTGCCGACATTCCGGCCCTACATCTCCGACGACCTCGTCGGGGTTCAGGTCGGCGGCGCGGTGAAGAACGTGCTCGCGATTGCTTGCGGGATCGTAAGCGGCCGCAGCCTGGGGGAAAGCGCGCGCGCCGCTCTGATCGCGCGGGCATTCGCAGAGTTGACGCGCTTTGGGCGGGCCATGGGTGCCCGCCGGGAAACCTTGGCCGGGTTGTCGGGGCTCGGCGACCTTGTCCTGACCTGCTCGAGCACGCAGTCGCGAAATTTCCGCCTCGGCTTCGCGCTGGGGCAGGGCAAGAGCCTCGGGGAGGCGACGGCCGGCGCGCGCGGCATCAGCGAGGGCGCCTTTACTGCCGCTGCCGTGGTCCGGATTGCGGCGGAGCGAGGCATTGATGTGCCTGTATCGGCAGCGGTGCACGGCATCCTCGAAGGACGCTTGACCATCTCTCGGGCCATCGAAGGCCTCATGCATCGGCCGCTCAAGGCAGAGGACTAGTGGTCCGATTCCGACATTTGCATCCCGCCGCAGCAAGCTCGAGAGCAAATGTCGGAATCAAAAGGACCACTAGCAACCATTTGATTCTAGTGGAGCATCTGAATTTGACATT